>NZ_CDRSSE010000006.1:0-100482 GCF_977051555.1 Segatella sp. | reverse complement strand
TAGCTCTCACATACGTAGCTTCTCAGCGTACATTCTTCGGTTACAACGATATGGCTGATGCCAAGAGCATGCTCGAAAGTATCGCCCGCAGCTTCGGTTACATCTATGGTCGTGAGAAGCACGTGCGCATCAACACCATCTCTCAGAGCCCTACAGCTACAACAGCAGGTAAGGGTATCAAGGATATCGAGAATATGATGGACTTCGCCGACAAGATGTCTCCACTCGGAAACGCCGTAGCTGAGGATTGCGCTAACTACTGCGTGATGATGTTCTCTGACTTCACCCGCAAGGTAACCATGCAGAACCTCTTCCACGATGGTGGTTTCTCATCAATGGGTATGAGCCTCCGTGCTATGAACCAGTATGCTAAGGATATGACTCCTTATGAGGATGAGAAAGGTAATGTTATCTACGGATAATCAGGAAGAAGAGAAAAAATCTCACTAATATACAAACAGGTATGTTCAGTAAAAATCTGAGCATACCTGTTTTTTATTCATATCCACCCTCTATCTTAAACTTGGCAACAAGCGGAAGATGATCGCTGTATCCACCCAAATATCGGGGACCGAGATAGGTGCGGAAAGGTTTCTTTCCGCCATATTTCTCATCATCTTCTAAGAGAAATGGCAAATCTCCTATCTGGCAACTCATCTTAAGCCGGGAAAGTGAAGGACTGAAGAGAATCTGGTCAAGACTTCGCCAATCTCCATGCCAGCGATAAGTAGCCTTGGCACCATGAGAGCCTTTGACGCCAACAGATATATTAATAAGGTGATGCTGATAAAGATAACGAAGGGCCGGAGAATCGGAATAATCGTTGAAATCGCCGGCTACGATAATCTTTGCACTATCATTGAGCGCATAGATAGAATCTACGGCAGAAACCAGCTGGCTGGCTACCTGCAGGCGGTAGGGACGCGAAACCTGTTCGCCGCCACGCCGGCTAGGCGCATGCAATACAAAGACATGGAGCGTATCATCATTCATAATCCGCCCCGAAGCATAGAGAATATCTCTCGTAGGGCGAGTATCAGGCAGCGGCTTGATGCGGATGGACCGGAACTGTATAAGCGCAAAAGAAGATGGCTGATAAAGCAAAGCCACATCTATGCCTCGTTCATCAGGCGAATCGGTCATCACATAATCATAATTCACACCGCGAAGAGCTGAACGCCGGGTTAAATCAAACAGCACACTATCGTTCTCCACTTCGCAAAGCGCCACAAAATCGGGAACATGCCAGGACTTCTCCGAGGGTCTTGAAGGATTATCTGGGGAGGCGGTACCAACAAGCGACAAATCTTCATAACCCAAAGCTACTATAGTCTTGGAAAGATTTGCCAGCTTGCGCCAATAGCGATAAGGCGTCCACTTGTAACTGCTCTGTGGCAGGAATTCATAGTCATTCTTCAGCGAATCATGCCTCGTATCGAAGAGGTTTTCGCAGTTCAACTCCACAAAAGTGAGGAAACTTGATAAGATGAGAGTGAAAAACATAACATTTTATTTTGTATTGTCAACGATTTGATGTATCTTTGCAGTCGGTTTACAATGGTCCTATAGTTTAACGGATAGAACGGAGGTTTCCTAAACCTTTGATCCGAGTTCGATTCTCGGTGGGACCACGTACTTTCCTTATCATTCCAGAGATGATAAAACAATAAAGGTCGCTCCTGACAATCAGGAAGCGACCTTTATTATTTTTATATTCTTTCCAGTATCTTTCTCTATCCGACATACATCGGACAGAGAAAGAATGAAGAGTTTCTGATTACTTAACTTCTGCAACCTCCCCAGCTGGCTCTTCCTTAATCTTACGACCAAGAACGATGTAAGCCATTGGAGACGCAATGAAGATAGATGACAATGTACCGAATACTACACCCAGGATCATTGCGAATGAGAAGCTGCGGATGCTGTCACCACCGAGGATGAAGATACAGAGCAACACGAGCAATGTAGATGTAGATGTATTGATGGTACGAGCCAATGTCTCATTGATAGATGCATTGAAGAGCTGCTGACGGTCGCCCTTAGGATGCAACTTCAAGTTCTCACGGATACGGTCGAACACAACCACCTTATCGTTGATAGAGTAACCTACCACGGTCAGGATAGCACCGATGAAGGTCTGGTCAATCTCCAATGAGAATGGAACGAGACCCCACAGGAGTGAGTAGAAACCGACTACTGTCAAGGCATCGAATGCCAAAGCTACAGTAGAACCTACAGAGAAGGCCACGTTGCGGAAACGTACCAGGATGTAGAGGAAGATAGCAATCAATGCAAAGAGCACACTATAGATAGCACCCATCGTGATATCCTTAGCCACTGAAGGACCTACCTTTGTACTACTGATGATAGAACCACCCTGACGAACATCTGGGTTCTTGAATGCCTCAACACTCTTCTGAGATACCAGGTTGGCCTTCTTCAAGGCGTTATAGAGGATGGTCTCAGCCTCATCGTCAACAGTTGGACTGTTGCTCTCAATCATATAGTTGGTAGATACACGGATGGTCTTGCCATCTGTACCGATAGCGATAGCGCCAGTAGTTGCCTTGGTGCCGTCTGCATTGACGAATGCATCGCCAAGAACGGTACGGATCTGCTCAGGCTCTACAGGATTCTCGAACTGTACCACATAGTTACGACCACCAGTGAAGTCGATACTCTTACTCAAGCCACGAACAAAGAAGCTACCAATGAACACAACTGCAGCAACGATTGCTACGGTGAAGGTAGTCTTGTACATAGACATGATCTTATACTTCTTGCCCTGCATCAGGTTGTGAGAAACTGGAGTATCAAACTTACAGTGCATCCACTTATCGTGGTTCAGCTTATAATCGTAAACCAGACGTGTCAGGAACACAGCTGTGAAGAATGAAACAACGATACCGATAATCCAGGTAGTAGCGAAACCACGAATAGGACCTGTACCGGTAGTCAACAGGATAACACCTGTAATCAAAGAAGTCAAGTTAGAGTCGAAGATAGCAGAGAAAGCATTACCATAACCAGCAGCTACAGCCTGCTTCATACCCTTGCCAGAGCGGAGCTCCTCCTTGATACGTTCATATATAAGCACGTTGGCATCCACGGCAGTACCCAGAGACAAGACCATACCGGCAAGACCTGGTAACGTCAGAGCCGCCTGGAAGGACGTCAGGATACCCAGCGTGAAGAATACATTGACGAGCAATGCCAGGTTAGCCATCATACCAGGAATGACATTGTACATCATCACCATGTAAACCATCAGGAGTACGAAAGCAACAACGAATGATACAATACCCATCTGGATAGACTGTGCACCGAGTGTAGGACCTACAACCTCCTCCTGAACGATACGAGCAGGAGCTGGCATACGACCAGACTTCAATGTGTTAGCCAAGTCCTTGGTATCCTCGATAGTGAAGTTACCGGAAATCTGAGAGCTACCACCATCAATCTCGCCGTTTACACGAGGAGCAGAGTAAACTACGCCATCCAGAACGATAGCAATAGCCTTACCTACGTTAGCCTTGGTCATCTGAGCCCACTTACGTGCGCCCTCAGTATTCATCTTCATGCTAACAACAGGTGAACCCATCTGGTCGAACTCGTCCTTAGCATCGGTAATTACATCACCCTCCAAAGGAGCACGACCTGTAGTGGTAGTCACCTTCAAGGCGTGAAGCTCGAAGATATTCTTAACCTTCAGGTTATCAGCTGGCTTAGCACTCCAAAGCAGACGCAAGTCTGATGGCAAAACGCGCTTAGCCACAGCAGAGTAGATAATCTTGTTGATGGCAGCAGTATCGCGAACGCTAGCGTAACCAACAGTGCTCAAACCACCACCGAGCTGCAAACGAGCCAACAATGGGTGAGCCTTGATAGCAGCAGCATTCTGAGCATCCTCGCCTACCTTGCTTACAGCATCGTCCTTCTTCTTGATAGAGAACTTAGCCTCAGCCTTCTTAGGCTCAGCCTTAGCAACTTCTTTCTTTGCAACAGTTGTATCAGCAGCAACAGAGTTTTTCTCCTCCTCACCATTATCACCATTTGCGATACGAGTATCAAGCTGCTGGAGATAAGGAGCGATTTCCTCTGAGTTGTATGTCTCCCAGAACTCAAGGTTTGCACTACCCTGGAGCATCTTACGCATACGCTCTGGCTGGCTGATACCAGGCATTTCTACCATGATACGGCCCTGCTGACCTTCCAACTTCTGGATGTTAGGCTGTACAACACCGAACTTATCGATACGGGTGCGGACAACATTGAAAGAGTTGTCAATAGCATCCTGTACAGAAGCGCGGATAGCCTTCTCTACATCTGCGTCGCTGCTCTGAGGAGAAACCTTGCCCTGCAACTGCTGGGTAGCGAACACTTCTGCGAGTTTATGACCTGGTGCGCTCTTATGATAAGCGTTAATGAAAAGTGACACGAAGTCACCACCGTTAGCTTCTTCCTGAGCTCTAGCTTCCTTCATGGCATTGGTAAAACCTGCGTCGGTCTTATGATCGGCAAGGTTTTCAAGTACATCAGGTACAGAAATCTCAAGAATTACATTCATACCGCCCTTAAGGTCAAGTCCAAGACCAATCTGAGTCTCCAAGCAGTTCTGGTAAGAATAAACACCTAAGTACTTAACAGAATCCTTATAATCCTGCTGAGCAATAGGATCTTTAATCTTTGCAGCCTCGCTGTCATAGTAACGTGTGGCAAACGAGAATGACAAATAGAAGATACTTGCGAGTGTCAGTAAGACGGCTACACAAATTACAATTCCTTTGTTTTGCATTTCTATTTATTGTTATTAATTATTTGTTTCTTTTCAATTGCTTTTAGGGATTCTTTCAAAAACCTCCATAAAGTTGTGCAAAAATAAGCATTTTTTTTCTTATATAAGAATAATTTGCTCTATTTTTGCTTTTTAGGGCGCATTTTTAGCTTACAAATGATAGGATAGTGGTCTGAAACGGCGATTTTATCATCAACTTTACATTCATAAGGCTCCCAATCGTCTGAGCACATGATATTGTCAATGCGAACAAAAAAGCCTCCATGATGATAGCTGATACCCGGTCCGTTACCACTTGCAATGTAGCAATCCGTCAAATCTTTAGCTATCGTACGATGAGCATAAGAGATAGGACCATCATTAAAGTCACCGCACAAAATTATACTATGTTCTTTATGCTGCTGAATGTATTTTGCTACAGCCTCAGCCTCCGGAGCCCGTTTCTTTGTTGCCTCGGCAAGTTTTACAACGAGCAGTTTGGACGTTTCTTCTGCAGTATCAACCTGCAATTTTCCGATAACCAGATTCTTGAACTGGCGTCTGTCCTCTAAACTTAAGCCGGTAGTTTCCAAATGATTATTGATGAGAAGGACCTCTCTATCTTTCACTTTCAGACGATACGCTACACTCATATTTCCTTTCGATTCATAAGGAATTCTCTCTTTTGAAAGAATAGGGTATTTACTGAGCAACATAAGACAATTCCCACCATTCACGTGCATCGTTGTATCCTGATAAGCATACATAGGCTTGAGCATGCTATCTATCTGTTCAATATTCCGGGAAGTAGGACATGCTTCCTGCAGACAAACAATATCAGCATCCTGCTCCTGCAGATAAGCAATACAGATATTAGTTCCTTCGGCATCCTCTGTCTGTGCACCAAAATTCCAGGTATTATATGATAGAACTTTGATACAACCTTTTGGAGTTTCGCCAGAAAAGTTGATTGGCATATACTTGCGGACAGGAACAAAACAGATCAAGAAGCCTAAGAATGGAATAATGGCATACTTAGACCGGAAGAGCAACCAGAAAAGCAAAAAGCCTAAGTTAACTATAAGAAAAACCGGGAAAAGTAAGCCAAGATTAGCCAATGCGGCGAACTTTTCTGGCTGAAAGAAGTCAGAAAAGCCCACCAGCAACATGATGATGATAGTTGCCACATTAGCACCAGCTATCATCTTATATGTAAATTCCTTAAACCCTTTAAACATGCTTTTTACTTATTACTCTGATCAAAGAGCATCTGCTTTTCACTAGGAGTCAAGCTATCATAACCGCTCTTTCTTATTTTATCTAAGATTCGATCTATCTCTTCCTGTGACACAACCTTTTCGTTGGTCTTACATTCAGCATCCTGTTCATAAGTCTGATTATAAGATTCATTCTTGGTATAAGTAAAATGCGTTCTACCTGCCCGACGCTTTCCACCGAACATACCTTTCAACTTATCAAAAGCGTCTGCAGAATTTGAATGATAGTAACCGTTATCAATCTGCTTACGCCAATAACGGATCAGGAAGAATCCAAAGACCATACCTCCCAAATGGGCAATATGAGCCACACCGTCATCAGAGAGAGAGAATGTTGAAACCAATTCTATGACAGCATAGCCTATCACGAAGAATTTAGCTTTAATAGGAACTGGCAACGGGAAAATGAAGAGACGCTCGTTTGGATAAATCATACCAAAGGCAAGCAATATGGCATAAATAGCTCCTGAAGCTCCCACGGTAGTCCATAGGTTCAGATATTGCTCCATTGTTATTCTGGCTCCATTAACACTAACATAATCATAAGCTGCCATATCCTTTGCCACATAGGTAATATACTGTGCAGCTTCCTGGAACAAACCTGCTCCCACTCCACACACTATGTAATAAAAAAGGAATTTCTTTGGTCCCCAAACTCTTTCAACCACACAGCCAAACATCCATAAGGCAAACATATTGAAGAGAATATGCTGGAAACCACCATGCATAAACATGTAGGTAACTAACTGATAAATATGGAAATCGGATGCCAGGAAGAAATGAAGCCCAAACAGATCTGTCAGGCCAGAACCACCACCCATACTCTTGTCCATCAGCATGCATGCCAGGAATGCTACTACATTCACTATCAGCAAATTCTTTGTTACAATTGGAATATTGCGCATAACTTTATTTCTCTAAACTGTTTAATAATCTAACTAATATTTGTATTTTGGCGACAAAATTACGAAAAATATCCGTGAAAACACCAAAAAATAGACTTATTACACTTAATTTTCAATAATTTCATCACTTTTCTGCTTTTTTTATTTGAACTTTCACAAGAAAAAGCTATATTTGTAAACGAATTCAACTAAGAAACAACAATATTATTCATTTAATAACGAAAAATTATGAACAAGACAGAATTGATTGACAAGATTGCAGCAGGTGCTGAGATTACAAAGGCACAGGCTAAGGCCGCTCTTGAAGCTACAACAAACGCATTGAAGGAAGCCCTCATTGCAGGTGACAAGATCCAGTTGGTAGGTTTCGGTACATTCAGCATTAACGAGCGTCCTGCTCGTGAGGGTATCAATCCAGCTACTAAGGAGAAGATCCAGATTGCAGCTAAAAAGGTTGCTAAGTTCAAGGCTGGTGCTGAGCTGGCAGATGCAATCAACAAATAATTGTAAAGATTATTTTAATTACAAATATAGGGCAGTCCTTTATGGCTGCCCTATATTTTTTTATTCTATTCAAGTTTATTCAAACTTAAATCTTCATGTTTGATTCTTTATTTTGGCTGCTTTCCGATATATGCCAAGATACCACCATCTACATAGAGAATGTGACCATTCACTGCATTAGAAGCATCTGAAGCCAAGAAAACTGCAGGACCAGCCAACTCTTCTGGTTCCAACCAGCGACCTGCAGGAGTCTTTGCACAGATAAAGCTGTCGAATGGATGACGGCTACCATCAGCCTGACGCTCACGGAGCGGTGCAGTCTGAGGAGTTGCGATGTAACCAGGGCCCAAGCCATTGCACTGGATGTTGTACTCACCATACTCAGAGCAGATGTTACGTGTCAACATCTTCAAGCCACCCTTGGCAGCTGCGTATGCAGAAACAGTCTCACGGCCCAACTCGCTCATCATAGAGCAGATGTTGATAATCTTACCATGACCCTTCTTGATCATACCAGGGATAACTGCCTTAGATACGATGAAAGGTGCAGTGAGGTCAATGTCAATAACCTGCTTGAAGTCATCTACAGACATCTCAGTCATAGGAATACGCTTGATAATACCTGCGTTGTTTACCAAAATATCAATAACACCAAGTTCATGCTCAATGTCAGCTACCATGTTTTTCACCTGTTCCTCGTCTGTTACATCACAGATATAACCCTTTGCCTCAATACCCTTTGCTTTGTAATCTGCAAGAGCCTGATCCATGTGGTGTTGGCTACGGCAATTGAAAGCAATCTTAGCACCAGCTTTGGCATAAGCCTCAGCCATAGCAAACCCGATACCATAAGCGGCACCTGTAACGAGGGCTACTTTACCCTCTAATGAGAATAGTTTATTAAAGTCCATAATTTTATTTTTTATAAATTGTTTGATTTGTTACGAGGGCAAAGATACAAAATAATTTTGAATATCACCCTAAATCAATACGAAAGATGCACCCTTTTTACTTATTTTCTCATTTTATTGACTGCTTTTCATCAAAATTGACCTATCATAGATGCAAAGAGCTTGTTGTATCCGAACTTTATTATAAACAAAATAACCCTCCAAATCCGCAAAGACTTGAAGGGTTATTTATGACCTGTTGTCCCAGGCGGATTCGAACCACCACTGACAGAACCAAAAACTGTAGTGCTACCATTACACCATAGGACAAGCAAATCGAATGCAAAGGTAGTGGATTTTTTCTCCACTACCAAATATTTTCAATACTTTTAACGATTACTTAACGGTAATCAAGAAGTAGTTCTTCTTACCTTTCTGAACCAAAAGATACTTGCCGTCAATCAGGTCATCAGCAGTTACAACCTGATCGAAAGCAGCGAGTTTCTCCTTGTTGAGTGAAACGCCACCACCCTTAACGAGCTTGCGCATCTCGCTCTTGCTTGGGAAGATCTGCATACCTTCCTGGTTGAAGAGGTCAACAGCTGTACCACCGAGCAAGTTCTTGTCAAGGTCGTAGTGAGGTACATTGGCAAATACATCATTCAATGTAGCCTCATCGAGCTGTGCCAAGTTCTCCTTGGTAGCCTTACCGAAGAGGATGTTGCTGGCTGCGATAGCCATATCCAAATCCTCCTGAGAATGAACCATTATGGTAACCTCCTCAGCCAGACGCTTCTGAAGTACACGGCGGCCTGGGTCCTGCTTGTGCTCCTCTACGAGAGCATCGATAGTCTCCTTATCGAGGTCGGTAAAGATCTTGATATACTTCTCTGCATCGTCATCGCTTACGTTCAACCAGAACTGGTAGAAAGCATAAGGAGTAGTGCGGTTGCGGTCCAACCAGATGTTACCGCTCTCTGTCTTACCGAACTTCTTACCGTCTGCCTTGGTAATCAATGGACAAGTGAGGCAGAAGCACTCTGCGTCGTTACCCAATGTACGGTGAATCAGCTCAGTACCGGTAGTCATGTTACCCCACTGGTCGTTACCACCCAACTGGAGACGCACACCATACTTCTCATACTGATAGAGGAAGTCGTAGCCCTGGAGCAACTGATAGGTGAACTCTGTGAAAGACAAGCCGTCGCGAGCCTCACCGTTCAAGCGCTTCTGCACGCTATCCTTCGCCATCATGTAGTTTACCGTGATATGCTTACCAACCACACGAGCGAAATCGAGGAAGGTGAAGTCCTTCATCCAGTCGTAGTTGTTCACCAACTCCGCCTTGTTAGGCTCATTGCCATCGAAGTCGAGGAACTTAGATACCTGCTTCTTGATAGCTTCCTGATTATGATAGAGAGTCTCTGAATCGAGAAGATTGCGCTCCTGGCTCTTGCCAGAAGGGTCGCCAATCATACCCGTGGCACCGCCGACGAGGAGATAAGGCTTATGGCCACAACGCTGCAAGTGACGCAACATCATGATACCACAAAGGTGACCGATGTGCAGAGAGTCTGCAGTAGGGTCGGTTCCGAGATAGGCAGACACCATGTGGGTGTTGAGATATTCCTCAGTACCTGGCATTATCTGCGCCAGCATACCACGCCATTTCAATTCTTCAACAAAATTTTTTGCCATAGAATATGATTTTTTATTATATTATATAATATGTATAAGGGGCCCAACAATACAGTCGGAAACTTACGGTACGGGATCATAACCCGAACCACCCCAAGGATTGCATCTTAAGATGCGCCAAACAGCCAAAGCCAGTCCCTTAAAGGGACCATGCTTCAGGATGGCTTGTCTCGCATACTCTGAGCAAGTGGGCTGAAAGCGACAGGAAGGTGGTGTATAAGGAGTAATACACTTCTGATAAAACAATATCGGCAGTATAAGAATCCATACCAACACCTTTCTCATGCCATGTGCTATCATAAAGAGAATCTTCATCATAAACTGCTCTCTTTCATGCCTGTTTCAGATTGCATCTCCTTGATATTATCAACCAATCTATCCAAAAGTCTAGTCATTTTGGTTGAAACCAGCTTTGAAGGCTGCAATTGTTCTGTTTGCCAAACAAAAGCCACAAGCAATTGTTTTCCAACATAATTCTGCATACAAGTCTCCAGCTCTTGTTTTTGATAACGAAAAGCTTCACGTATCTGTCGCTTTACCCGATTGCGTTTTACTGCGTGCTTAAAATAACGCTTTGATACACTGATAAGGACTTGAACAGAAGGGGCTTGCTCATCTTTCTTGTCAACAAGAAGAAACACCATTCTCATAGGCCATGCCGTCATCGCTTTAGCACCACCTCCAAAGAGCTGTTCTATAAGTGTCAGTTTACATAGATGCTCTTTCTTTCCGAATGTTTTATTTCTGTCTGTTGACATATCTATTCTATTAAATATTTCCTATTTATTATGACGTTTCAGATAATCTGCCAAGGCACCTGTCATAGATGGAAAAGCTTTATTAGGAGCCTCCAGATCGAGGCGTAAGCCCTCATCTTCAACCGTTTTTGCTGTAGCTGGACCAAAAGCGCCAACAGCGATATTCCCTTGTTCAAAATTAGGGAAATTCTTCTTCAGAGCCTTTACACCTGTTGGGCTAAAGAAAAGCATCATATCATAATCGAAGTTATTGATTTCCTCTTCTGAGAAATCATTGCTTACAGTACGATACATTACACATTCTGTATGATTGAGTTTTTTCTCATCAAGCAAGTTGGCAATATCATTATTATGAACACTGCTTAATGGTACCAGATATTTCTCGGTTTTATGGCGAGCCATCTGTCCCATCAACCCATCAATTTTACCTGTATCACCAAAGAACACCTTACGCTTGCGATACTGAACATACTTTTGGATGTAGAGAGCGATAGTCTCTATCACACAGAAATATTTCATATCTTCAGGAATTGTGATACGCATCTCCTTAGCTAATTTAAAGTAGTTGTCTACTGCATGACGAGATGTAAATACGACAGCAGTATAGTCAAGCAAATTTATTTTCTGCTGACGGAATTCTTTAGAAGAGATCCCCTCTACCTTAAAGAATGGACGGAACACGCATTCTACTCCATATTGAGCCTGGATATCGAAGTAAGGAGACTTCTCACTTGCAGGTTTTGGCTGAGAAACTAAAATTTTCTTTATCATTTTGTCTTAAAAGTTTATTTTCAAATAATGACTGATTAACACGAGTCCACCCCAAAGAGCGAACAAGGGTATCACTTCAAGGGCACAAAAGTACAAAAATATTTGCAGAAACACGCCATTTCTTCTAAAAAAGATAATGTAAGCCTTCAAAAAAGCCAACAATTTAACTAATCCAAGGATAGTCAACGTGTATATCACTGCAATTTGCAATGGGAAATCGAAATACGACAAAAGCATCACCATTGGGAACAAGGCCACTCCTTGACATGATATAAGGAACAAGTATGCCTTGAGCCATTGTACATTTTTTTTCTTTTCAAAGAATACCCAACCGGAAATCACATAGAGGAACGCCTTCAACAAGAAATAGCCCCCCATACAACCAGCATATATACTGATTACCTGATATTGGTCTACGATAAACGTATCGCTGATAGATGCTTTCGAATAAATGAAATACCCGATTGCCAGCAAAAGACAGGTCTGCAACACGAAGAAGAACTGGTATCTTACTTCAGAACTGGTCTCCGTCACTTCTGTTGTACCGATGCGTGGAGTACGGAAGAAGGTTTTTGCCTGGCGTATAACAAAATGCTTAGATTTAGAGAATGCTATACAAGCCAAGAGAAAACAGACCAACAGCAATGAAGTAATAAAGCTATCACCTGCTACCGTATAGGGAACAGGATCACCTGCCACCCCTAAGCGTCCACCCTTTAATTCCGGATGAAACAGAGAATCTTTTGAAAAGAATGACTCACGATAATATTGTGGCAAACTTACATCCCTAAAACTCTTACCTGCCTCATGTCCTGGCAAGTGTAATGTATCCGGCATCTCGCTCCAATGAATCTCACTGGGCTTGATATGTGCCCTAATCATGGAGTCCTGCTGAGCTGGCGTTGCATTCTTAGGCAGCCAACTCAACACCTTTTTGGGTGTGAGCTGGCTGCTATGTTGCCTGAGCACTTGCTGTTGCGATTCAGCCTCAAGTGCGGCATCTGTCTGTATCGAATCTGCCTGTTGCACCATTCCTTAAAGTCCGAAAACTTTCTTGATTTCGTCTACCTTATCTAATTTTTCCCATGTAAAGAGTTCTACCTTCACTGTTTTAGCCTCATGATATCGGCTGGTGAAGGTTTTCTCTACTATCTCATTCTTACGTCCCATGTGTCCATATGCCGCAGTTTCCTGGAACATTGGCTGGCGCAACTTCAACTGGCGCTCGATTGCTTTAGGACGAAGATCAAACATTTCTGCAATTTTCTTTGCAATCTCGCCGTCAGTCATATTCACATGGCTTCTGCCGTAAGTATTTACATAGATACTAACCGGTTCTGCCACACCGATAGCATAACTTACCTGAACCAACATTTCATCTGCAACGCCGGCAGCAACCATATTCTTTGCAATATAACGGGCAGCATAAGCAGCCGAACGGTCAACCTTACTACTATCCTTTCCAGAGAAGGCACCACCACCATGAGCGCCCTTACCTCCATAAGTATCTACAATGATTTTACGACCGGTAAGACCTGTATCTCCATGAGGACCACCAATCACAAACTTACCTGTAGGGTTAACGAAGTACTTGATGTCATCATTGAAGAGAGCCAACACCTTGTCGCTCAAGTGAGTCTTTACTCTTGGAATCAGGATATTGATTACATCCTCACGAATCTTTGCCAGCATAGCATCATCATCGTCCTCACCATTTGCCTTCTTGATAAAATTATCATGCTGGGTAGAAACTACGATGGTATCGATGCGCTGTGGGATATTATCGTCTGAGTATTCGATAGTTACCTGACTCTTAGAGTCCGGACGGAGATAAGTCATCACCTTGCCCTCCTTGCGGATATCTGCAAGTACACGCATGATGAGCTGAGCCAAGTCGAGTGATACCGGCATATAATTTTCGGTTTCCGTTGTAGCATAACCGAACATCATACCCTGGTCGCCTGCACCCTGATTCTCATCCTCCTCACGACTTACACCGCGGTTAATATCATCGCTCTGCTCATGGATAGCAGTAAGCACACCACAAGAGTCGCCGTCAAACTGATATTCGCTCTTGGTATAACCGATTTTCTTGATAGTCTTGCGGGCAATGGTCTGCAAATCAACATAAACGTTAGAGCGAACCTCACCCATGATTACTACCTGACCCGTAGTACAAAAGGTTTCGATGGCGCAATGAGCGTGGTCATCGTAAGCCAAAAACTGGTCAAGCAATGCATCTGAAATCTGATCAGCCACTTTATCTGGATGTCCTTCAGAAACTGATTCTGATGAAAACAAATATGCCATATTTTCTTACTTTATTTCTATTTAATTATTGATATTCATTATTTTGCGGCTGCAAAGTTACTCATATTTTTTCAGATTTTGTCATATTCCAATATAAAAAACGTCAATTCCTTGTGCTTTATCTGTTATTCGGGCATCTTTTGTCTGTTTTATTAGAATCAAGCACTTGGTTTTCTTCACTATATTTGATATTTCGAGGATGATGTTCCAAGATAGCTCTGCGCAAATCTGAAGTTTCAAGATGAGTATAAATCTCTGTGGTTCCAATATCTTCATGCCCCAGCAAAGCCTGAATTACCCTCAGATCGGCTCCACCTTTCAACAAGGCTGTAGCAAAACTATGGCGTAAAGTATGAGGAGAAATGGTTTTCTTGATTCCTGCATCATAAGCCACATTTTTAATCATAATAAGTATCATATTGCGTGTGAGATGAGCACCTCTACGATTCAAGAAGACATAGTCTTCCTCACCTGGCTTGATTGTCATCAGATTCCGGTCTATATACCAAAGATTGATTTCTTTCAGAGCCTTGCCAGAAATAGGAACGATGCGTTCCTTGTTACCTTTACCTATGACCCTAATAAACTTTTCTTCTTCAAACACATCGCTTTTCTTTAGATTCACAAGTTCCGAAACGCGAAGGCCACAGGAGAACAGGGTCTCTATAATCGCCTTATTACGCTGTCCCTCCCATTTTTCCAAATCGATAGCCGCTTCAAGCATGTCAACCTCTTCTACCGATAAATACTCTGGCAAATGCTTTCCTATTTGGGGAGAAACCAGTAATTCGGTCGGATCGTCTTTTATATAATCATCGAGCACCAGATACCGGTAGAAAGAACGGATTCCGCTCAAAATCCGAGCTTGTGAACGAGCAGAAACACCACGATCATGCAAACTTGCAGAAAAATTCTCCAAGTCTTCCAATTTCATTTCCGTCAGCACCAAATTGTTCTTATCAGCATACTCCAAGAGAAAATTCAAGTCATGGTAATAGGCATCCAACGTATTTTTGGAGAAATTACGCCCCAACTTGAGGTATCTCATATAGTTCTTTATAATTTCATTCCTCATTTTTTGTCAGTTTCCTTAATTTATTGTATCTTTGCATCGTCTTTGCATAAGACAGGAGAGTACAAAAGATCTCTGCCGCAAAGATACAAAAAAAATATGGATTACGATTAAAAATCAAGTAAATATGAAGATACAAATTATTAATGGTCCAAACTTGAACCTTCTTGGTGTAAGAGAACCGGGTATTTATGGTAGCAATTCTTTCGAGAGTTATCTGCCTAAGCTGAAAGCGAAATTCCCTGATATTGAGATAGAGTACTTTCAGAGCAACATTGAAGGCGAGTTAATCAACAAGCTGCAGGAAGTAGGTTTTTCCTATGATGGTGTAGTACTCAATGCTGGCGCCTATACTCATACCAGCATCGCCTTGCAGGATTGTATTCGCAGTTTGAAATGCCCTTGCGTTGAAGTACACATCTCTAATGTGCATAAACGTGAAGAGTTCCGCCATCATTCATATATTTCCTGTGCTTGCCTGGGCGTAATCTGCGGTTTCGGTCTGGCTTCTTACGAACTTGCCATTTCAGGAATCTTAGCACAGAAAGAAACTGAAGAGTAAGATTTCCGTTACTCTAAATCCATCAGATTATGACAGAAACTGAACTCATAGACAAATATATCTGCCAGCATATAGAGCCTGAAGGCGATTATCTGTATCGTCTTTACCGCGCCACCAATATACATACTATCCATGGACGTATGGCTAGCGGCCATATTCAGGGCAGACTTCTCAAGATGCTTGTAGAGATGATTCGCCCGAAGAATATTCTGGAAGTAGGCACATTTAGTGGCTATAGTGCTATCTGCCTGGCCCAGGGATTGCAGGAGGATGGAAAACTCTACACTTTCGAAATCAATGATGAGATGGAAGATTTTACCCGTCCCTGGATAGAAGGTTCGAATGTTGCCGACAAGATTGACTTCCGCATCGGTGATGCCAACATTGAAGCGCCCCAACTAGGCGTAAAATTCGATATGGCTTTTGTTGATGGCGATAAGCGTACCTATATAGATACGTATGAAATGGTTATGAGCATCCTGAACCCTGGAGGCTACATCCTTGCAGACAATACTCTTTGGGATGGTCACGTCATCGATCCTGCCTACGACCGAGACCACCAGACTCAAGGCATTCGGGCTTTCAATGATTTAATAGCAAAAGATCCTAGGGTAGAGGTTGTTATCTTACCACTACGCGATGGTCTTACACTCATCAGGAAAAAATAAAAAATCAATTAGAACAAGAAATGGCATGAATCCCCCATGAAAGATTCATGCCATTTCTTTTAGTATATGCACCCAAGTATAAGAAATTCCTCAGGTTTTAACTCAACAGCCTTTTACTCAGCGCTCTTACAGGATACCATACAGCAAGCCAACCTACAGCAATTACAGTAACGAAAATAATGGCAACATCTGAGTAATGAACACTTACAGGATAAGCATCAACAATAAAGGAGCCTTCAGAATCTCCCAGACGTACAAATCCATATTGCTGCTGCAAAAAGCAGAGGAGCAAGCCCAATCCGATACCGATGACCGCACCTATCACAGCTATCATTCTACCTTCAAAAAGAAATACTCTGGTAATCTGCTTATCGTTAGCTCCAAGATTACGAAGAGTCACTACATCATTTTTCTTATCAATAATAAGCATAGAAAGCGACCCGATGATATTGAAACATGCAACAACTAAGATAAAGGTCAGGAAGATATAAGCAATCATCTTCTCTATCGACATAATTTTAAAGGTATCTTCCTGTTGTTCAAATCTGTCAAGCACTTTATATTTATTACCAGCTATTTGCTGCATCTCAGCCTTTACTGCATCCAGATTGCTACCCGGTTTCAAGCGTAATTCCAAATCAGAGAGCATACCTTGCTGTCCAAAGAGATTACGGGCAAATGAGATAGAAGTGATGATGTAGTTTTTATCATACTTTGCCTGTTTGACGGCAAAAAGTACGCCAGGAGAGTTGAGCGAGTCAACAACAAAGCCATCACCAGGGTTAGTCATATCCAGCTGTCCTTCCTTTTTAGGAGCATAGATTTTCAGGAAACCATCCCATTGTGCTCCTATGCCTAAATTCTGGGCAAGACGGATACCTACAGTTCCATATTCCAAATTGGCAGCATGCAAGGAGAAGGAGCCATCACCATATAAAATATCTGTAATATGAGAAAGTTCTGCAAAATTATCATCTACACCCTTGATTTTCACCATAGCCTGATGATCATTATAGATTGCAAGAGCTTGATCTTCTACGGTTTCTGTTGCAACATCTACCTGCGGCAAAAGACGAATCTTAGTAAGAATAGGATCATCTGCAGGTGCAGTCTTTCCCTCAACAGGCACAACCTTGAGTTGTGGGTCAAAACTCGTAAAGAGTGAAGCTACCAGGTCATGGAAGCCGTTAAAAACACTCAGAACGATGACCAGAGCCATCGTAGCTACCGCCACTCCTATTACAGAAATAGAACTGATGACGTTGATGACGTGCGTACTCTTCTTTGAGAAAAGATACCTGCGAGCTATAAAGAATGGAAAATTCATAATTCTATCTTACCTTATTTATATAACAGTATAGGGAGTCAAGAATTGCCGTCTTAACTCCCTTGTCTTTTTACGTTCTTACTCTTTTACTTTTTCAAGAGTTCATCAATGTGCTCCAAATAATCGAGACTATCATCAAGGAAGAAACGGAGTTCTGGAATAATACGTAACTGGTTTCTCACTTTTTTACCCAAGTCGAAACGGATCGTCTTCTCATTTGCATTGATATTCTTCAAAATCTCCTCTCCTTTTTCAGAAGGGAACACACTCAAGTAAGCAGTACAGATACTGAGATCTGGACTTACTCTAACCTTAGTAACACTTACCATCACACCATGCATCATGCGGGTTTGTGACTGGAAGATAAGACTCAACTCCTTCTGGAGAAGTCTTGATATACGGTTTTGTCTTGTTTCTTGCATAACAATTAACTATAAATTATTAACTATAAACTATTCAAGATCTACATGTGTAACCTTCACCTGTTCATGAAGGAAAATCTGTGCAGATTCCTTGAATTTATCCTCACTCTCTGTTGTGAGATATCGGCAAGAGCCTGTTTTGGTTATCATCTGTTCCATCTGCGGATGGCGGTTCAGATAATCTTTCAGACTGCTTGCTACATATTGTCCTTGCGGAACCACTCTTACGCCATCAGGAAGATTCTTCACAATGCTGCTCATAAGAAGCGGATAATGCGTGCAACCCAAAATAATGGTATCAATATCAGCGTCCTTCAGCATCAGCTGGTCGATGCGTTTCTTTACGAAATAATCAGCTCCCGGACTATCTGCTTCATTAGCTTCTACGATGGCAGCCCAAAGCGGACAAGCCACGCCACTCACCTGAATCTCTGGCCAAAGTTTCGAAATTTCCATATTATAACTTTGGCTTTTAATAGTACCTTCTGTAGCCAGAAGTCCCACGTGATTACTCTTGGTAATAGTACCAATTACTTCGGCAGTAGGGCGGATAATACCCAGAACTCTTCTGCTGGGATCCAACTCAGGAATATCGCGCTGCTGCAAAGAACGTAGTGCCTTAGCCGAAGCCGTATTACATCCCAGGATAACGAGATGACACCCCATAGAGAAAAGTTTAAGCACAGCCTGGCGTGTGAACTTATAAACCACCTCAAACGAACGCGAGCCATAAGGAGCACGAGCGTTATCACCCAAGTACATATAATCATACTGAGGCATCATCTGGCGCAACCCATGCAGGATGGTCAGTCCGCCATAACCAGAATCAAAGACACCGATTGGTCCGGGATTAGAAGGCAACATCATTTCAAAGTCTCCTCCAGCAAAGCTGTAATATCCTCCCCCATCTCTTCGTTGAGATAAGGAGCTGCATTATTGTCTGTATTGATGATAAAGGCAAACCCCTTCTGCTTGCCAATCTTTTTAGCTTCCTCGTTTATTTTTGCTTTGAGCGGAGCATAAGCATCATTCTCTGCTTGCTGCAACAGGCGGGTAGCCTCAGCCTTGAAGGCAATATTTTTCTCCATCAATTCACGCAATTCAGCCTGACGTTTCTCCAGAATTGTCTTGGCATAAGTGCGCTGTCCATCAAGAAATTCCTCATACTTAGCATTAAACTCAGTTTCTACACGTTTCGTTTCTGCATCGTATTTATCACGGAGTTCATCCATATTATGCTTGGCTATAGCGTAACCAGGCATAGTATGAAAAACCTTATCAAAACTAAAGTAGCCAAAATGCAAAGGAGCAGATACAGCAATCTGTTGTTGCTGAACCTTTGCTGCAGGCGTTGTATGCTGGGCTGAAACAGTCAAAGAGATGAGAGCAAAAGCCAGAAATAAGAGATTCTTTTTCATGATGAGTGATACCGTTTATGATGAATACCTTATAAATACCTCGTTATTGAAAATGAGAAATAAGGGCAAGCACTTCTGCCTGCCCTCAATCTATATTCTTTTTATTTGCCTTGATTACTTAATCTTAGCCTGTACTTCCTTAGTAACGTCTACTACGTTAGTACCTGTATATACAGCTGCACCATCCTCGAAGATGAAGGTGTAGTTGCCAGCCTTGCCTACAGCCTCGATAGCTGTACGTACCTTTGCTACGATAGGCTGCATGAGTTCGCTGCTCTTCTTCTGCAACTCCTGCTGACCATCCTGGTAAGCCTGCTGAATTTTCTGCTGGAGAGTCTGCAACTCAGTTTCCTTCTGCTGCTTTGCTGTAGCGTTCATTGTGCTGGAACCCTTCTGATACTCGTCAGCCTTACGCTGCAACTCATCCTGCATAGACTTCAAGTCATTCTCTTTCTGCTTCTGGAGAGCTTCCATCTCGCCATTAGCCTTAGCTACATCTGGCAAAGACTGCATAATCTGCTGAGTATTTACTTTACCAAACTTCTGAGCCATCATAGTCATTGGTGCACAGAGCATCAACATTAAAATAAGCTTTTTCATTGTTCTATTCTTTTTAATTATTAATTTCTAAATAAAGTTTTCATGCTGCCAACCATTGGCAGATATACTTACCGGCTGCAAATATACAATTATTATTTGGAATAACCTAATTTTTGGAGCACTTCGTTGCTAATATCTATCTTAGGAGAGCCAAAGATGATGCCGCTGTTGCTAGCTCTATCGAGAACAAGCGAATATCCGCGCAGGTCTGAAATCTCTTTTACGGCTGTATAAATCTCTTCCTGAATAGGTCCCATCAATGCCTCACGCATCTTATAGAGGTCGCCTTCTGCACCAAAATATTTTTTCTTCAAATCGCTAGCCTCCTTCTCTTTCTGCATGATGGCATCCTGCTTAGCCTTTTTCTGCTCCTGGGAAAGGAACACTACCTCGTTCTGATAGTTCTTATACATGGTGCTTGCCTCTGTGTTAAGAGCTTCTACCTCAGCCTGCCATTTGCGGCTTACCTGATTCAGCTGCTCGTTGGCACGCTCATAAGCGGGTACATTCTTCAAGATGTACTCCATATCTATCAATGCATATTTCTGTGCATGTGCTGAGATGGCTGCTACAGCCATCATCAGCATCAATACTATTTTCTTCATAAAACCCATTTTTAGAATTCCTGACCTAAGATGAAGTGGAACTGGCTTCCACCCTTCTTATATGAACTACCATTCCATACAGTATCGAAACCGTAAGCCCAGTCAATACCCATCAGACCAACCATAGGCAAGAAGATACGTACACCGACACCGGCACTACGTTTCATGCTGAATGGGTTGAACTTCTTGGTTTCATACCAGGCGTTACCAGCCTCTACGAAAGTCAAGCCGTAAATGGTTGTGTTACCTAAGAGGAATGGATAGCGAAGCTCCAATGAGAAGCGGTCGTATGCATAAGCATAGTAACCGGTTGTAGGACTGTAAGATACAGAACCATTCTCATAACCGCGGAGTCCGATTGTTTCCTCACCATAATATGATGAGTATCCACTCATACCGTCACCACCCACATAGTAGGTCTCGAACGGACTCTTCTTATACTTGTTATAAGAACCGAGCAAACCGAGTTCTACACGGGTCATCAATACGAAGCACTTCTGACCCTCTGTGAGTGCAGTATAAGTCTTTGCCTTGAACTTCCACTTATGGTATTCAATCCATCTGTACTTCTCCTGCTGCTCAGCAGAATAGGTTGGCGCCTTAGAATCGTTGGCAAGATTCTTGTAGTCCTTGTTGTCGAACGCACTCCATGGTGGAGTAAGGTTGACACTTGCCTCAACCTCAGAACCACGACGTGGGAAGAGTTGGTTATCGGTTGATGTTCGGTTCAATGCGATGGTCAAGTTCAAGTTGTTCGCATTACCGTTGGTCATCAACATATAGCTCCAGTTCTTCATCATGTAGCGCTGGTAAGCCAACTGTACAGACAAGGTGAAGTAATCATCCGGCCAACGGAGGCGCTTACCCCAACCGAGGCTTACACCCACCATCTGGATATACTTGTCTGGATCGTAATAATTCTCGTAGTTGTTATAGTAACTAGAACCATAGCCATATAAGTAACTCTGATAGTTGTACATGGCTGCACTATTGTAATAGTTGCTTGACACGTCAGTACTCTTACTGTAGTATGCACCTACGCTGAACTGGATAGGGCGCTTGCCGCCAAACCAGTTGGTAGAGTAGCTTACGTTATAACTCTGGTAGTAGGTACCATTGGTCTGTGCACCGATACTCAGCACCTCACCATCACCGATAGGCATGATACCACGATGCTCCTTGTTTTTGTTGAAGAGGTTTGCCATAGAGAAGTTGTTGAGCTTCAAGCCCACACGTCCGATGACACCCGTCTGACCCCAACCGAGCGAGAACTCAATCTGGTCGTTACTCTTCTGCTCCAGGTTCCAGTTTACATCAACCGTACCATCTTCAGGATTAGGCTTTACATCCGGGCTAACCTTCTCAGGATCAAAGTGTCCCATAGAAGCAAGTTCACGAGCCGAACGCATCAGAGCATCCTTAGAGAAAAGGTCGCCTGGCTTGGTACGAAGTTCACGGCGCACTACGTTTTCGTAAAGACGGGTATTACCATTGATACGTACATGGCTCAGATAAGCTTGAGGTCCCTCTGTTACGCGCATCTCCAAATCGATAGAATCGCCATCAATATTGATTTCAGTCGGTTCGATACGAGAGAACACATAACCATTATTATAGTAGAGGTTAGAAACAGCGTCATCATCTTCATTCAGGCGCTTACCCAATATCTTCTGGTTATATACATCGCCCTTCTTCATGCCGAGCAATGCTTCGAGATAAGCTGAAGAGTAAACGGTATTACCTGCCCAGGAGATGTTACGGATATAGTATTTCTTACCTTCATCTACCTTGATGTAGATATTAACGTGCTTCTCATCGAAGTTGCTCACGCTATCTTCCAGAATCTGAGCATCACGGAAACCATACTCATTATATTTGTCGATGAGTTTCTGCTTATCTTCCTTCCAACGCTCAGGAGTAAACTTCTTCGACTTGAAGAAAGTAGCGAACTTACCAGCCTCATGCGTCTTGGCAAAAGCACCCTTCGAGAAGAGTCCACCCTTAATCTTGCGGTCAGAAAGCTGTTCGTTTCCATCGATTGTTATCTGATGTACCTTGATTTTTTCTTTCTTGTCAACAACAACATCCAGGATTACCTGTCCCTTGTTGGCGACATCATCGCGCTGGTTAATCTGGATATCAGCATTCTTGAAACCCTTATCATCGAAATACTTCTTGGCGAGAATCTTGGCACGGTCGAGCATATTCGGAGTTACCTGAGTGCCCTTTACCATACCCAACTTCTGCTCCATATCTTCACGCTCGCTCTTCTTCAAACCAACATAGTTGATATTAGAGATACGTGGACGAACCGCAAGATAGATATGGAGATAAAGCTTCTCACCTACGATAGAGTCGGCAGCAATAGCCACCTTCGAGAAGAGACCATGTTTCCAGTAGCGCTTTACGGCATTGGTAATCTCGTCGCCAGGCACAGTAATCTCATCGCCCACACTGAGGCCTGAAATACCTGTGAGGACATAGTCTTCGTAGCCCTCAACACCCGAAACATTGATACCACCAATCTTAAGGGTACGAGGTGTACCAGCATACGAGATGTCAGGGTTTACGATTTTATCTTGTGCCTGAATCTGCATGCATGCCATTACGCCGAACAGCAGGATGAAAATCTTTTTAAATCTATTCATTTATACCTTATTATATATAATATGATTTTTCTATGCTTGTATGAGGTTTGCTTATTTCTCCTCCTCTTCCACCTGTGCCTCGGTTTTTCCAAATCGACGTTGGCGGTTCTGATAACTTGCTATTGCCTTGTGCAGATCTTCTTCATTGAAGTCTGGCCAGAAGGTATCACAGAAATACAACTCTGAATAAGCTATCTGCCAAAGAAGATAGTTGCTGATACGGAGTTCACCTCCTGTACGTATCAGAAGTTCAGGATCTGGCATGAAACTGGTCTCAAGATGCTTCTCGAAGTTCTCCTCTGTCAGTTTATCCTCTATCTGCTCATAGGTTGAACCAGACTCCAATGCTTCTTTTACCATTTTCTTTGTAGCATTCAGGATTTCCCAACGTGAAGAATAGCTCAATGCCACTACCATAGTCATCGAATCGTTCTTCGCAGTATGGTCCATGGTCTCCTGAAGCTTGTCCTGCACCTGTTGTGGCAGGCGTTTCAAATCGCCTATCACACGGAAGCGGACATTATTCTTCATGAAGATTTCATCTTCGAGCGAAGTCAGTACCAGTCCCATCAAGGCAGCAACCTCATCAGCCGGACGGTTCCAATTCTCTGTAGAGAAAGTATAGAGGGTGAGATATTTTACCCCCAACCTGGTACACTCCGATGTAATTCGGCGCACGGTATCTACTCCAGCCTGATGGCCGTAGCTACGCTCCTTGCCCCGTTCTGTTGCCCAGCGACCATTGCCATCCATAATGATAGCAATGTGCTCAGGAATCCTGTTCATATCTAAGTTGTCCATCATTCTTCTTTATTACAAGTTTTACATTTTGCACTGAAACTATAGGTCACTGAAACGGCTATGGTAGAATAGCAGTCGGAATTCTTGAAAATGCCACTGCTCTTTACCCGGTAAGGGTCTTTCACACCATCCAGTTCATCGCTGAGCGAGAAATGGAAAGTGCAGGCCAGTCCCAAGTTCAACCTTTCGTTTACTTTATATTTTGCGCCGATGCCTAAAGGCACGTTTGCCGTAAATACATTTTTTTCATTACCTTTTACATAGGTTGCTCCCAAGCCACCCAGTATATAAGGAACCAGGCGCTGGGCTCCACGATAGTCTCTGCCTGTTCCGTAGGGCCAGAAGTTGTACTCAAACACCAGATTCATATCCACCAGCGTATGATTGAAGGAATAGGGATTCCCCGCATAATCAGGATAGAAAGTATCCACATTTGCCGAAGAACCTTTTATTTTTCCAAAGCCCACACTCAGTTTCAAGTCCTTGTAGGGGTCGAAATTGTATCGTCCCACCAGGAAACCGGCAGGTTGCATGTCGCCAAGCACATTTCCGTTAAAGTCGCCTTCATAGGTCATTACCCCCACACCGGCGCCTATCTCCATGCGATATTGCGGATCGTCCTGTGCACGAACCGCCATACAGCCCAGAGTTAAGAAGGCAAGCAGGATGATTAATCTTCCTTGCTCCAGCCATCTATATTGAAACGTCCTCTCCATACGTATCCGTTTCTGATAATCCAATAGTAATGTTGCTTGTCACGGCAGAAAGCGAAACGACCTTCAGTACCTTCA
The DNA here is from genome assembly GCF_977051555.1 of Segatella sp. Lineage (NCBI taxonomy): Bacteria > Pseudomonadati > Bacteroidota > Bacteroidia > Bacteroidales > Prevotellaceae > Segatella > Segatella sp. Next base: position 75,681 of record NZ_CDRSSE010000006.1, on the reverse strand, counting down.
GTAGCAAACTTAGCAGGCAGAACAACCATCTTATCCTGCTTCCAAGTCAATCCGGCATTCTGGCTCTTATACCATTTGCCGTTACTGCCTAAAGCAACGAAGCCTGTATCGGCAGCACAGGTAATTACCTGATCCAGCCTAGGCATCTTTCCACTTTTATTTTTTTCGATTTCCAGATAGTTCCACTGTCCGGCTTCATTTGCATCATAGTCAACCGTGCGCAACCATGTGGTGGCAACCGTATCATTCAAAGCCTTGTCGCGAGTACCCAGCAGCATCACGTTCTCCACATTTTTTGCAGAGAGCACGCCAGCCACATTCATTGAGACATTCTGTGTTGGCAAAGAGTCTGCATCAGTATCAAGTTTCTCTGCCTTCCAGCTGACACCCTGATCTTTTGAAACAGAGATACCTGCAGCAGTATAAGCATAGAGATACTTGCTGCTTGCACCAATGAGCTGCTTGACATCTGCATTTCCAGAAACCAATGTCCATGTTTCAGCATCGGCAGAAGCATAAACTTTGCCGCCATCTGAGATATAGAGTTTGCCTTCCAGCGCTACTGCACTCTGGTAAGCGTCCCTACTTAAGCTTTCGTTCATCATAATAGGTGACCAGGCGCTGCCATCATTGATGGCTGACTTCAGCACCTTAGTACCCTCGGCAGTCTTGCCGAATACATAGATGTAATCACCACAAGCTACAGCCTTCAGATCAGAGAACGCAGCCAACTGACTGTTGTTCTGAGCCAGCTCATGCCACTTAAACTCATAAGGCAACTCCTTATGTACGTTTACGGTAACCGTATACTGGGCATAGGCAGAGTAGTCGCTGCTGTAAACTCTAATCAAGCGAGGCGTTGAGAAGTTGATGGAATCAGAACTTGAATAGTATGCTGCGACAGAATCAGTCTTGTTGATATCCATCAGGAGAATAGGGCTGTTATTCTTGCTGCTGATAGTAGCCAATATGGCAGTACTCCTCACCCCACAAGGCAAGGAATCTACATTATAAATCGAGCGTTGTGCCTGATCTATGTAAAATTTATAGTCAGAGCCCGTCACATTAGCCTTGAGCAAGGTATCTTTACCTGCCTTCGTTTTGGTATATCTGTCAAGACTACCCAACGAGAAAGCCGTGATGGCTGTATCATGTGTATATTCTACTGTTGTTTCATCGCTGCTCAAGCAAGAAGAGAGCGAGAGCGTAGCTGTAATCAGCGCTATGAAAGCAAAAAACTTCCTTTTCATTCTATCCTATTTTATTTTTAGCTGCAAATTTACTGAGAATTCTTTAAAAACTCGACCTTTTCTCCTTATTATTATGCAAATTATTCATTTTAGGCGCATTTTTTAAGTTTTTTAGTGATTTCGAGGCGTAAAAACGAAGAAATCCCGCTTCTTTTGCAAGAAACGGGATTTCATATTTAGTATAAATTCGAAGTGTCGAATTAGAGCTGTGGACCAGCAGCAACGAGAGCCTTACCAGCCTCGTTTGTCTCATACTTCTTGAAGTTCTTGATGAAGCGAGCAGCCAAATCCTTCGCCTTCTCCTCCCACTGAGAAGCATCAGCGTATGTATCACGAGGATCGAGAATCTTAGGATCTACGCCTTCCAACTGTGTAGGAACTACGAAGTTGAAGAATGGGATAGTCTTTGTAGGAGCTGCGTCGATTGAGTGGTCGAGGATAGCGTCGATGATACCACGTGTGTCGCGGATAGAGATACGCTTGCCTGAACCGTTCCAACCTGTGTTAACCAAGTATGCCTTAGCACCAGACTTCTGCATCTTCTTTACCAACTCCTCAGCGTACTTAGTTGGGTGCAACTCCAAGAATGCCTGACCGAAGCAAGCAGAGAATGTTGGAGTAGGCTCGGTGATACCGCGCTCTGTACCAGCCAACTTAGCTGTGAAGCCAGAGAGGAAGTAATACTTAGTCTGCTCAGCGTTCAAGATAGATACTGGTGGCAATACACCGAATGCATCTGCTGAAAGGAAGATAACCTGCTTAGCAGCTGGACCCTGAGAGAATGGACGCTGGATGTTCTTGATGTGGTAGATAGGATAAGATACACGAGTATTCTCGGTAACAGTCTTATCTGCGAAGTCAATCTTACCATCCTTAGCTACAGTTACGTTCTCGAGGAGAGCGTCACGTGTGATAGCACCGTAGATATCTGGCTCAGACTCCTTGTCGAGGTTGATAACCTTAGCGTAGCAACCACCTTCGAAGTTGAACACACCCTCGTCGTCCCATCCGTGCTCATCGTCACCGATCAACTTACGCTTAGGGTCTGTTGACAATGTAGTCTTACCTGTACCAGAAAGACCGAAGAAGATAGCTGTATTCTCACCGTTCATATCTGTGTTGGCAGAGCAGTGCATAGAAGCCATACCCTTCAATGGCAAGAAGTAGTTCATCATAGAGAACATACCCTTCTTCATCTCACCACCATACCATGTGTTGATGATAACCTGCTCCTTAGAAGTTACGTTGAATACAACGGCTGTCTCTGAGTGGAGACCTAACTCCTTCCAGTTCTCAACCTTTGCCTTAGAAGCATTGTAAACGATGAAGTCTGGCTCCTGATCGAACTCAGCCTCGTTCTGAGGACGGATGAACATATTTGTTACGAAGTGTGCCTGCCATGCTACCTCAACGATGAAACGTACCTTCATACGTGTATCCTTGTGTGTACCGCAGAAACCATCTACTACGAACAACTTCTTATTAGAAAGCTCCTTCTTAGCGATCTCCTTAACGGCGTTCCATGCCTCTGGAGTTGCCTTGTGGTTATCGTTGTGATACTCCTCAGAATCCCACCATACAGTGTCGTGAGATGTAGCATCGTCAACGATGAACTTGTCTTTAGGAGAACGACCAGTGTAAATACCAGTCATTACGTTAACTGCACCGAGCTCAGTCTCCTGACCAACCTCAAAACCCTTGAGACCTTCCTTAGTCTCCTCATTGAACAATACCTCATAAGAAGGATTGTAGAGAACCTCAGTTGTACCTGTGATTCCGTACTTTGCTAAAACTGACTTATCAAACTTTGCCATTTTATTTTAAATGTATTTAAGTTGTGAATAATTTCTCTTTACCTTGGTTGACAGAAGAAATCATCATTCTCCCAAAACCGCCGCAAAGTTACGAAAAATATGTTTTACAGCAAAGATTCTTAGGTATTATTCTTTCTTTTTAAAAGCTTTTTAGGTTAAAGAACTTAAAAAAAGCCGATTCGACCGACAATTGCCACGTTGACTTTGCAAAAAATCTCTGCTTAAAGAAAAACAAGCAGAGATTTACACCTATTTATATATAAGAGGGTATTTGGGAAGAGATAAGAGTTGCTTTATATCTTTGTAATCACAAAAGGATGTTTAACTGCAGCTCTAGCAGACTTCTGTGCTACAGTACGTTCGGCTTCTGTCATTCCCATAGGCAAATATTTATTTCCCACAACCGACTTTTTAAAAATAGCCTGATACCAAGTGCATGCAGCAGTATATCTACCATAAGTCAAATTGAGGTGATACCCATCTCTATTCATTCTGTCGCCAATATAAGATGTACGCGCATTCTGAATGGCCGTACCTGCAGGAACAAGAATATCAGGATGGCAATCATGAATAACTTTGCGGGTAGCATCTAAGATGCAATTATACATTATCAGTTGATTATTACCATACTTTACAAAGCCATCATGCTTAGAATCATTAGAATACGCCCATGTCTGATGAAACACAATCTTTGTTTTTGGTGAAGTATGCGTCTTGACATAGGCAATCAACTCTTTCAAATATGGCTGATAAGTATCGTAAACACCAGAGAAATGACTAGCTTGCTGTACACTTACATAATCCCATTCCTCATCTGCCAACGCCTTTGACACCTGCTCTTTATCTATTTGCTGCATTTTACCATCTACCCCTATTTTGCGATAGCGATAAGATTTTAAATCCTCATTGACACACTTCATATGATGTTCCAGAGAGCATCCCGGAATATAGAGATTAGCAATAATGGTTTTCACCCCATCAGCATCAGCTAATTCGTGCAAATTCTGCTCAATAGCATCCTCCGAAAAGCTATTTCCGATAGCTAATATTTTAACGACCTTAGCAGCATTTGCCCCCATGAGGACAAATGCCGTAACTATAAACAATAAGAAGATTCTCTTTTTCATAACTAACATTATTTTAATTCAAACTTCAGAGTCTGTACATTTTTACTGTTTGGACCAACCATTACCTCGAATTCTCCAGGTTCATACTTATATTCCAATTCCTGATTATAGAATTTCAAATCATCAGGGGTAAGAGTAAAGGTAACTGTTTTTGTCTCGCCTTTCTTCAAACAGATTCTTTCAAAACCCTTCAATTCCTTCACTGGTCTAGACACACTTCCGACCAAATCGCGGATATAAAGTTGAACTATCTCATCTGCATCATAATTACCAGTATTTGTGACATCTACCGAAATCAGAATCTTACCATTCTCAGAAAGAATTGTACTAGAAAGAGATGGCTTTCCGTAGCGGAATGTGGTATATGAAAGTCCATAACCGAATGGATATAACGGTTCATTATCTATATCCAAATAGTTGCTGCGGAACTTCATAAACCATTTTCCATCCTCAAGCGGTCTACCTGTATTCAAATGATTGTAGAAGAGAGGAATTTGCCCTACACTCTTTGGCATAGTGGCTGTCAGTTTACCACTTGGAACCTTATCACCAAACAAGACATCACAAATAGCATCAGCCGATTCACATCCACCAAACCAGACATTCAAGATAGCAGGGAAGTTCTCCTTTTCCCAAGTCATCACAGTAGTTCTTCCTGAGAAATTAACAAGCACAATAGGCTTGCCCATTTTTTTAAGAGCAGCCAACAAATTCTTCTGAGCATCAGGTATTTCCAAATTAGTTCTACTACTACATTCACCACTCATTTCTGAAGACTCGCCCACAGTAGCAACAATAACATCAGCCTGTTTAGCTACAGCAATAGCCTCCTTCAACATCTCTTCTGCAGATCGCAGATCACGCATTTCTCTTCCAAACATAGTAGCATCAGCCTCTCTCTTTGCATCATACAACAGATTAGAGCCTTTAGCATAAAGTACTTCTGCTTTATTTCCTACAGCCTCCTTAAAAGCCTGAAGCACAGTTTTATTATCATTCAATCGGGCAGCAACGCTCCATGTTCCCGACATATTACTACGAGTATCTGCCAAAGGACCAACCAAAGCAATTTTACCCTTTTTCTGCAAAGGCAAAAGATTACCCTCGTTCTTCAACAGAACAAAGGTTTCTGCAGCAATCTTACGAGCGATAGCCTTGTGCTCTGGTGTAAAGATTTCCTTTTTTGCCCTTTTTTCGCTACAATATCTATAAGGATCATCAAACAGACCTAGCTTATATTTAGCTTCCAATATACGACGACAAGCCGTATTAACCGTCACCTCAGAAACCTTTCCTTCTTTTATTGATTTTTCTATAGTACCAACAAAGCCATCGGAAACCATATCCATATCGGTACCCGCATTCAACGCCATAGCAGAAACCTGCTGCAAATTGCCCATTCCATGTGCAATCATTTCTTCGATAGCCGTATAATCTGTCACAACCATTCCCTTGAATCCCCACATATTTCTGAGCACATCAGTCAAAAGCCATTTGTTACCAGACGCAGGTATACCTTCTACCACATTAAAAGAAGTCATCACACTTAATGCACCTGCATCAACAGCAGCCTTATAAGGAGGCATATAATAGTTAAACATACGCCATCTACTCATGTCTACCGTATTGTAATCTCTTCCAGCCTCAGCCCCACCATAAAGAGCAAAATGCTTAACACAAGCCATGACTGTATTTGGTGCAGACAAATCATTACCTTGGTAACCTTCTACCATAGCCTTGGCTATGCAAGAACCCAAATAAGGGTCTTCTCCATTGCCTTCAGACATTCTCCCCCAACGAGGATCTCTACAAATATCAAGCATAGGGCTGAAAGTCCAGTTAATGCCATCAGCCGAAGCCTCTTGAGCTGCAATTTGAGCAGACAGCTTGATTGCCTCCATATCCCATGAACAAGACAACGAGAAAGGTATCGGGAACACGGTTTCGTAGCCGTGAATTACGTCCATTCCAAAGAGAAGTGGTATTTTCAAGCGACTTTGTTCTACTGCAATTTTTTGAACTTCCTTAATGTTCTTCACACCTTTCAAGTTGAAGAGTCCACCAACTTCTCCTCGTTTGATTTTTCCTGCAACATCACTACTTTTAGTCTGTCCTGTTACTATTTCACCTGTTACGGGAAGATTAAGCTGTCCCAACTTCTCCTGTAATGTCATCTTACTCATCAAATTATCGATGAACTTATTCATTTTTGCATATTCTCCGGTTTGCTGTGCCATAGCCGGACTTACTCCCATGGCAAGCGTTACGAAAGAAAGTATCCAGTTTTTTGCTTTCATAATTTTGTTTTTTATTTATAGGTAAAACCTAGTTTCGTTAATCCTTCTTGTACCTCAGGGCAACTCATGAAGAGTTTCCACAAAAGTCCTGAGCGATAATTTTCTATCATCGGAGCTATCGTCAGTTGATCTATTGCCAAATAACGGGGCACTGTCCATTTTTTTGTTTCAGAGAAGGCATCATAGAATCCATACTTGCCCCAAATCCAAGCCCCCTTGGCATAGAAATATTTAAGGGCATTCATTGACTGTTCTGGTGTATATGGGAAAGAAGATAGAGCCGCTGTTGGCGTTATCACACCTAAATCATTATTTGGTGCATGAGCCGAATAGCCATCAACCGAATAGCTAGCAGTCAAACCCCAGCATTTTTTTCCATAACCTTTATAGCCTTTAGGATTACGAACGCAGTATTCGTAATCGCTCAGAGCATGGTTCTGTACTACATTCCAATAGTTGGCATACTGGTCCGACAAATTTCTAGGATCGAGCCCGATATATGAATATTGAGCCCAGAAAAGCGGACCGCCCATTTGTTCTGCTCCATTATGTTTCAACTCCAATGCATAACCAAAAGGCTTAGCTGTACTCTTGATTCCGCCACTACGAGCCCATCCTTTATGATAGCAGTCTGCTGAAATAGAATGAGTAGGTGAAGCCGCTCCAAGAATGTAAGTAATCAGACACTCGTTATAGCCCTCCAAAGGAAAGTTCATTTCCCATCCATAGTTAGGCGACCAATGCCAATAAAGTACATCCTGCCCCCCACGACGATACCAGTCGAATTCCATTTCCTTCCATAACTTGTCAATGCTAGCAGCAACTTGCTTCTCTTCGACATTTCCATCTTTGAAATACTGTCGGGCACAGAGCAAACTAGTCATAAGAAACGAACTTTCTACTAAATCTCCACCATCATCTTTTCGACCGAAGGGAACAATTCTGCCTGTCTTACCATTGATCCAATGTGGCCAAACACCATGAAAACGATCAGCATTCTCTAAGAAGTTCACTATCTTCCTAAATCTCTTTACCCCTTCCTGACGGTCAATAAAACCACGATCGATACCAACCAGTAAACCTGCAATTCCAAATCCACTTCCACCGGTTGTAACCACATCTTTATCATTCTGCGGATAAATGCCATCCAGATGAATACGTTCTGGCGCCAGTCCTGAATTACTTTCCGCACCATCCCACATATAATTAAGGTGTACTTTCTGTATATAGTCCAACATTTCATTATCATTAGCAAAGGATGTTGGTCTATCTTGCTTTACTGAAGGCGGAAGTGTTGCTGCTGGAGTATTCTCCCCAAATGCTCCACATGAAGTCCATGACAATGTCAACATGAAGAGCGATATTAGTGTTTTATTGATTTTCATTACCTTATTATATATTATATGTTTTATTATACTTTAATTACTTTGTTACGTAACAAGTACCCAGTTTTCATCGATTGTCCTCAATTTACATCTTGAAGAAAAATAACAATATCAGAAAAGAGTGATTCTTTCATTCTTGTAGATGCTATTATTTATAGTTTAAATCAACCAGTACTGGAAAATGGTCTGAAAGATAGACCTTCTCCGGTTTATCATCTATCACACGATAACGGGTAGCTTTTACGTTCTTATTCACAAACACATGATCAAGCAATGGGCATTCACCGACAGGAAGACGACCGAAATCATGCCAAGAATAATTAGGACCATATTTAACAGGCGCTATATCACGAACACTTTTCATGCCATTTTGGCGAAGCACCATGAATGGCGGTTCACCATCTGAGCAATTATAATCAGCTGTGATAATCACAGGCAACCCCTTAGCGCACTCATCTATCTTTTTAAGAATCAACCGAATACCTTCCTTTCTTGCAATCTGCCCATCATTATCAAGGTGAGTATTGAAGAAAGCTATCTTCTTGTGGTTGATTTTATCTTCTAAGATAGCCCAGCTACAAACACGATTATAAGAAGCATCCCAACCTTTTACACCAAACACATCTGGAGTCTCGCTCAAAGAGAAATCACCATGCTTAATAAGTTTAAAACGACTTTTCAGATAAAATAGAGGACTATGCTCACCCTGATGTTTACCATCATCTCGTCCTACGCCAAGTGCTTCGTATTGAGGAAGTTTTGATTTTAAATCATCCATTTGATTAGGGCAAACTTCCTGCATACCCAAAAGATCCGGCTGATAGTAATTGAGCATATCAACAACAGCCCCTTTTCGATTGTTCCAGATATTATCTCCATCTGATGCAGCATCCAATCGGATATTAAAGGTCATCACGCTCACTTTCTGGGCATGAGTAGACAGAATACAAAAGATGCATAATGTCAGAAAAGAGAATATTCTATAGACTTTATTCATAATAAACGCATTGATTGTGAGTATTCATCCTATAGGACCAGCCCCATTACAGAGCCGGTCCATAGATTTATATAAGAGAGATTGATTATTCCCCGATTGGTTCTTTCTTCAAGTCAGGATTATCATTTACGGTCATGAATGGCAACGGATAGTAAGTCTTAGCCTCTGTCCATCCCTTTGGTCCTAGCACGGTCTTAGCCTTGCCTGTACGTACCAAATCGTTATAACGCTCACCCCACTCACAACAGAGTTCCATTCTACGCTCATCAAGAATCTGATCAACCGTTACGTTGGTCAACTCGCCTAGATGTGCTCTAGATCTTACCAGATTGAATGGAGCATCACCATTCTTGTTCAAGCGGACCTTAGCCTCGGCATTCATCAGGAGAACATCAGCATAGCGCAAGATTCGAATGTTATTATTGCTACCATACTTGGTTCTGCCTTCAGTCAACTCGTTGGTTGGAGTATAAGCCTTACCATTCCAACAATCAGTCTGGGTAGGGTTTTTCAATGGGCGGATAACATCACCACTAGGAGTTGTTGTACCAGCCTCCAGGAAAGAAGTAGTATATCTTACTGTTTCACCACGATTCTTAGCCCATGCTCTAAACTCAGGGTAAAGACCAATAAAACCCCAGCCAGAAATATTACCATCATTAGCCGGTCCCTGGAACACAAACCACTGGTCGGCATCGACCATTGTACCAGAACCAACACCGAAGTCTGTACACTGACATTCCATCAAAGACTCATCACAGAGTTTTCCAGGAATTTTGAACAACTCATAAAAGTCATTATACAACTCAAAACCACCATTTGCAATGATATCATCAGTCAATCTTTCAACCTCATCATAGTTACCCATATTGAGGTTGATCTTGGCAGCCAACGCCGCAGCTGTGTAAGCAGTAACAGCACCCTTGTGCTCCATTTGGTTAGGACGCTTACGAGGAGCATTCTCCATTGCATACTTCAAATCCTCCAACATATAGCGATTTACAGAATTTAATGTTGAACGTGTCAAATCCTTCTGTGTATTGCTACGCAAGATAGTTACAGGACCAAAAGCCTGTGTCAGACGATAATAAGCATAAGCACGAAGAATCTTCACCTCACCTTGATAAGCACGATTGGTCTTCTTGTCTGCTTCTGTAGTCAGATTCTCGGCATATCCTTCCAATGATTCGATAGCAGAATTAGCCACCTTAATCATACCATAATACTGATTCCATAATTCCTTTAAGCCCCAGAAGCCATTGTCGTACTTAAAATTGCCGAAGTCTACCAATGGAGCTTGGTCATCAATACGACCTGACCAGACATCGTCATCTCTAACAATAGACAAAGGCCAAATCACCCAGTGCATACCACCTGTTCTCAACTTTGCATATACACCTGATACAGGCTGATACATATCATCGGTCTTTGTAAAATCTACCTTCTCCTCAGGAACTTTGTTCTCTGGGTCAATATCAAGATAGTCACTGCATGAAGTTACACCAACCATCAGTGCTCCAACAGCAAAAGCTGATATATATTTATTGATTCTCATTGTTGTATCTTTTTAATTAGTTAGAACTGAATTTGAACACCAAATGTATAAGTGCTTGTCAATGGATATACCTCTGTATCCCACCCCTGTGCATCGCTCAACTCTGGAGTGAAAGCGTTGGCACTGAAAAGAGTCAATGGGCGGTCGGCTGTTACACTCAAACGGATTGATGGCAAGGTATAGCTACCCATCTTGATATTCTTGAAACTGTAACCGAGAGTTGCATTCTGAATACGGAAGTAGTCTGCGCTCTCTACGAAGAAAGAATTAACTTTTTGGTCTGATACGTTCCATCCTTTTATCAGTGCCTTAGCAGATGGATATGTGTTGGTTGAACCAGGACCGGTCCAACGGTTCTTTACCTGTTCCTCATCAAAGTTGAAGTCACTCTGAGCATATCTCAAAGCACGCTTACGGTTGTACATCTGAGCACCAGCCTGTCCGTATGTACTCAACTCGAAGTCGAGATTCTTGTAACTGAAACCCAGATTGATACCGTATGTGAAGTTAGGGATATAAGAACCCAATGTCTGCTTATCTGCTGCATCTATCACACCATCATGATTTACATCCTCATACTTGAAGTCACCTGGTTCCAAACCGTTTGCTACAGCAATAGGATCATTCTGACACTCCTCTGGAGTCTGATAGATACCAACAACCTTGAAACCATAGAAAGAATTCATCTCCTTGCCAACCATATTGATAGTCTTACCACCGTTGATTATGTTAGCGCCACCCAAGCTCTTTACCTTATTACGAAGGAAAGACATATTTACACCTGCATGATACTTGAAGTCCTTACCTATACGGTCGTTCCATGTCATAGAGAAATCAAGACCTTCATTCAAAATCTTACCATAGTTGCCAGCCAATGACTTATTCTCAAATGAAACCAGCGGAGAAATCACAGCATGCTTGGTCATTCTGTGGAAGTAGTCGGCATCAATATTCAAGCGGCCCTGCAAAGTAGAGAGATTGAAACCTGCGTTGATTTCATCTACAACCTCCCACTGCAACCAGCTGAAATATGTATTATTCTGATAGCCAGGGAAAACAGTATTTCCGAATACACCAGAAGCACTATTACCGGTGGAGATAGATGCGAAGCCATCACTTGCTGCTACGTGGTCGTTACCCAACTTACCCCAGCTGGCACGAACCTTCAGATAGTCGATAATTGACTGGTTCTTCATCCAGGATTCCTCTGAAATTACCCAAGAAGCACCTACTGATGGGAAGTACCCCCACTTGTCCTGATACTTAGAAGAACCATCAGCACGCATCGTGAACATCAAGTAATACTTGCTGTCGAAATCATAGTTCAAACGGGCAAAGTAAGACAAACCTCTAAACTTTGTTCCGTCATCACCCAATGTAATACCTGTTGTGCTACCCTGTCCTAAATACAGATAAGAATCGTTGCCCTCTGGTACATTAGGAGCAGAGCCCCACAAGTTCTTATAAGTTTCCTGACGCATAGATGTACCAAGCATGGCACCGAAATTGTGCTTACCGAAACTATCCTTATAGGTCAAGGTATTATCCCATATATAGTTGTTATACTGGGTATTGGTCTTGGTCAAAGAAGTAGCATTACTCTGCTGATTGCTTTCTACATAGTAGGTAGGAACAAAAGTTCTGCCATCAATATTCTGATAGTTGTAGTTGATACTTGTCTTGAAAGTCAACTTCTCTGGCACGATATTCAACTGAGCATAAAAATTGGTCATATACTGACGCAAATCATTCTTTGAATCATAGTAGTTGGCTGTAGCTACAGGATTCTTGAAGTTGTCAGACAATCCGATGCTCTTAGGCGAAGCATACTTTTCAGGCTTGGCATTCTCATTGTTATTATCATATACAGGTATCAAACCAGGAGTATTGAATGCTTGCTGCCATGCTGTATTGTTTGGCAAAATCTGGCTTGACTGGCTGAATACTCCATTGAAACCTACCTTCAACCACTTGGTTGCATCGTAATCTATGGCAGCACGGAAGTTAAGACGCTTGTAGTTGTTCTTCACATCCATGATACCATCCTGTGCCAAGTAGCTCATACCCAAAGAGTAAGTTGACTTATCGCTACCGCCACTGATACCAATACTGTGGTTGGTCATTACTGCTGTACGAAGAAGTTCGTCATACCAGTCGGTATTTGCACCATAAGTCCACTTATGGAAATCGCTGTCAGCATAGCTACCCCCAAAACGGTCGATAGAATTCTTGATCATTGGGGAGTAAGCATCAAAGTTTGCTTCCATCAACATGGTAGCATACTGGCTAGAGTTCGCCATCTTCAATACATTTGTAGCTTTCTGAATACCTACATATCCATCGTATGTAATCTTGGCACTCTGATTCTTAACACCCTTTTTGGTCGTGATGAGTACAACACCATTGGCAGCTCTTACACCATAGATTGCTGCAGCAGAAGCATCCTTCAGAATTGTCATATCCTGAATATCATCATTGTTGATGAAGTTGATGTCATCATAGAACATACCATCAACAACATAGAGCGGAGAACTGTTTCCGAAAGAACCGACTCCACGGACACGCACTGTAGGACCAGCACCAGGCGTACCACTATTTACGACGTTCACACCTGCAACCTTACCCTGCAAGGCAGACATAGGAGAAGAAGAAGGTGTAGATTTGATATCATCAGCCTTGATAACGGTGATAGGCGAAGTCAAATCCTTGGCCTTAGCAGAACCGTAACCGATGACTACCACATCATTGAGGTTCTGGAAATCATCGTTCAAAACTACTTTCAGGTTATCAGTAACCTTTAAGGTCTGAGGCTGCATACCAATGTAAGATACATTAATAGTAGCCTTAGGGTTAACATCTTGGATCGTAAAGTTACCATCCATATCGGTAACGGTAGCCTGGTTAGAGCCAACAATCTTAATGGTCGCACCTATAATAGGGTAACCAGATGTGTCTAGGACACTACCTTTCACGACCTTATTCTGCGCAAAAGAGAATTGCGCAAAGCAAGAGAGTGTTAGAAGCAATAATAATTTTTTCATAATTAAATCATTTTGTTCGTTACTTTTATTTAAGTTTAAAATTGCGGTGCAAAGTAAACACTTTTTTGTTTCATTAGCAAATTTTGGACTACTCTTTAACTACTCTACACTATTTACCCACTACGCTATTACTACTGCAGAAACAGTTAACTTCTTGTTTTATAGAATGTTAAAGATACGCATATTTTTAGCCTTTTTTCTTTGCCCATTCACATATTTTTTGTATTTTTGCATGCGGATTCAATAACAACTAAACTTTGAAATATGTCACGACTAACATTTATCTACATAAATATACTATGTTTTTTATGCTTTGCTGGGCAGAACTGCAAAGCACAAACCTTCATGCCTATCATCACCAATTATAACTCGTTCTCCTATCAATTCGGTATTCAAAATTGGAGTTGTACCCAAGACGATAGAGGCACAATGTATTTCGGCAACAACGATGGCATGCTTATCTATGACGGCTATGAGTGGACACATGCTGCTCTTCCCAACAAAGGAATCATCCGCTCTGTTCTTGCTGATGGAGACAGAATCTACGTAGGAACTTATACTGACTTTGGATATTTCACACGCGACAACCGAGGTCGTATGACTTATCACTCTTTGTGGCCATCACAGTATAAATCGCATAACGATGAGATATGGAATATCATTAAAGTGAAGGATCATATCTATTTCCAGTCTTTCTGTTCTTATTTCGATTACGACGGCAAACAGGTTACGCCTTATTTCAATAATAAGGAATTACCCCTTTGGTTCTACCCTGCCAGAAACAATGTCTATACTCAAATTGTAAACGGCGGAATAAGCTTGGTCAAGAATGGAAAATTTCTGCCAGTTCTCTCTGCCACTAAAGTAAATGGCGACAACATTATGGGCATGTACGCCCTTTCCGGAAACAAGACCTTGCTGATTACGCACAAACAAGGATTCTTTATCATGGAAGGATCAGAGGCGACCCCTGTCCACACCAGTCTTGACGCAGAATTGTCGCGTTCTTTAGTCAACAGAACCGCTCTTCTTAACCCAACCACACTAATCGTAGGAACCATCAAAAATGGTGTTTATGCTATCAATCTCAACAATTTCCAAGTAATATGGCACTACAACAAAGCCAACGGATTGCACAACAATACCGTTCTCAACCTCTATGTAGATAACAGCAAGAATCTCTGGGTAACGCTTGACAATGGCATTTCTCTGATACATACCGGTTTACCATTGTCGGTAATGAATATGGAAGGCTTCGGTATGACGTATGGCATGAGTATCATCAACAACCAGATGTATATTGCAACAAACCAGTCGGTATGGCAATATGATATGACGAAGCACCAGACCATCAACGTATCAGGATGCGAAGGCCAGAACTGGTACTTGGCGGCGATGAACACCCAAGTGTTTGTTGGCAACAATAATGGTATCAAGAACATTGTTAGGGACAAATCTTTCAATCTAAGCAATACCATCAATGGAAGTACTTGCCTCAAAGAATACCATCTCTTTGGGCAACATGCCTTGATAGAGTCTTCCTACACCATCTTTCATTTCTTTAGAAAAGAAGGTAACAGATGGGTTAACAGACGGGATATCAACGGCTTTAGTGCTCCTATCCGAGAATTCGAAATAGACAATACGGGCGTTCTCTGGGCAGCCCATATGAGTAAAGGTCTGTATCGGCTCACATTGTCAAAAGACCTTTCTCGCTTTACCAAAGTACAATACTATCCTTCGCTCAACAATGGACCAGAACAGATGTTTCACGTCATGAACATCAATGGAAGAGTAGTCTTCTCTTATAATAACGGGCTATATACTTACGATGATATCCAAAAGGAAATTGTAGCTTACAAGGGATGCGGATGGCTCAGCAATACCGGCATCATCACCTCTTCGTTCATTGACAAGAACCAATATTGGGTGCTTAATAAAGACGGTTTCTGGTTGATCCAATCCAACGAACAAAATGGACACCCAAAGGCATTTATATCGAACACCATCTTTGGAAAAGAAATCAACAACTACGGCCATGCGATGTATACGCAGGGAGCCAATACCTATTTCTTCCTGAACGATGGCATTGGCCGATATAATGGCAAAGACATTCGTTCAAAGAGAAATCTGTATAAGATTTTCATCAAGGAGGTGATTACCAAGGGGAAGAACAACCATCAGGAATACCTGCCGATACATAGCAATAAAGAGGATGTTGACTCAAGGGGAAATATGTTCTTCAAGCTATCTTATCCAAACTTTGATAACGAGAAACTGGTATTTTGTTATACGCTGGCAAAAAATGGCAAAAAGCTGACAGAGAAAAGTAGCTCACCAACCATCTCTTATAATAACTTAGATTACGGAAACTATACTTTTACTGCAACCGTCAAGAGCCTGAGCGGAGAGGTACTGAGCGATTCTATCGTCTATCAATTCTCATACCCAGCCCCATTTTACCTTTCTATTTGGGCATGGTTTGGATATGCCTTCCTGCTCTATGTCTGCGTATATGGCTATACTCGCTGGCATACAAACAAGATTGTACGCCGCAACCAAAAGGTGGCAGAAGCAAAACTGATGGTACAGAAGATGAAGGTTCTGGAACAGGAACGCATTATTGCCGAACAACAGAAGATTCTTCTAGAAAACGAATTGGAAATAAAAGGCAAAGAAACAGCAAGCATCGCATTCGATATGCTCGCGTTGAAAAACTCTATGGGCGATGTAAAGGAGCAACTCTTAAGCGGAATGCACCGGGGAACCTTAAGCTCACGGGATGTAAACAAGATTCTGATGCAGATGAAGAGTCAGGATACAGATTTATTCTGGAGTACCTTTCAGAACAACTTCGACCTCATCCACAAGCGTTTCTTCAGAAATCTGCACGAGAAATATCCAGAGCTTACCGCCAACGATATGAAGATTTGCGCCCTGCTGCGACTAAATCTTAACACTAAGGATATTGCCAACTTTACACATCTCAGCATACGAGGTGTAGAAAGCGTAAGATACCGTCTGCGCAAAAAATTGGGTATTCCTAGCGAGAAATCGCTAACAGACTTCCTGATAGAATTTGAGTAGGCAATCGCATATTTGGGGCTATTCAAGATAAAAAATACGCAAACATTTTGCTGATTCCATATTTTCTATTATCTTTGCATGAGATTTGCTGCATCTCAGCTATCTGAAAACAAAACGAGAAATATAAAACTACAGCTATATGAAGATAAATAATCTGAGCGAGCACAATTGCATCATCAACCGCTATCTGGCAGAGATGCGTGACTGCGATTATCAAAAGAACCGATTGCTCTTCCGCAACAACATCATGAGAATCGGTGAGTATGAAGCCTTTGAAATATCAAAGACTCTTAATTACGAAAAGACTGAGGTGACTACACCACTCGGTGTGGCCCAGGTTAATCTTCCTACCGAAAAGATTGTCATCGGTACAATCTTCCGTGCCGGACTTCCTTTCCACGAAGGTTTCCTCAATATTTTCGACCACTCAGGCAATGCCTTTGTGAGTGCTTATCGCGAGTATACCAACAAGGAGCATACTGAGGTGGGCGTACATATCGAATACCTCGCCACACCTGATCTTACTGATAAGGTGCTCATCATTGCCGACCCTATGCTTGCCACAGGTATCAGCATGGAGATGGGTATGAAGGCTTTCCTCACCAAGGGCAATCCTAAACATATCCACATTGCCTGTGTTCTCGCTGCACCTGAGGGTATTGAGCACATCAAGAAGACCTTCCCTGAGGACAAGACTACCATCTGGTGCGCCTCTATTGATGAGGGCTTGAACGAGCATAAGTATATCGTGCCAGGATTCGGCGATGCCGGCGACTTGTGCTATGGCAGCAAGCTCTAAGCCGCAGGCTTTATAAATTCGTACGCTTTATAATAAAGTATAGCAACTCTACTCTGAAATACTCTTCACTCTTCACCTTTCGGCCCGAAACCCCTGTGTTTATCGGCATTCCGAGGGGTGAAGAGTTATTTGTATCTCTTCACCCACTCTTCACCACTCTTCACCGACAGACATTAAAAAAACTGAACTTTCGCATGCGGTTCAAGTACGGGCTGAAGGCCCAAAAGCTCCTAGCCCAGGACGTGTGGGGCAAAACTTACGAATGTTCAATTAAAAAGAGGTACAAGACCGCTGCAACAGAAGGTGAAGAGTGGTGAAGAGTGGGTGAAGAGTGCCCGAACACTCTTCACCCCTCGGAATGCCGATAAACACAGGGGTTTCGGAGCATTTGGTGAAGAGTGAAGAGTTTTTCGTCTATCGCATAAAAAAGAAAATCAGACGTCTAAAAGGAAATCAGATAAACCCATTTCCGAGGACTGTTAAAGACAAACAGCCGACTAGCGGATAAGACGCTAGTCGGCTGTCCGGCTTCTGCCAGTTGGCTGTCCTACTCAAACAGCCAACTTATCTCCGAAAGATAAAACCTTTAATAATGGAACGAGCTGCCCCCCAGGAACTCTCGCAGAAGCGAAGTAGGCGGCAGATTATTATAAGGTATACCCTTGAAATATTTCAGGAACTTAAGCAACCGGTAAGCCTCAGCATATTCCTCGCAATTCTCCGGAACCTGCTGCAGCAGCGGCTCTGCCTGCGTCTTAATCACAGCCAACTCATAAAGCATCGCCGTATTGAGCATCGCATCGGCATTCTCCTGGAACGGGAATATCCACTTGTTCTCACCCGCCCTTACCGAAGGCCAGCGATGAATGGTTTCCTGGGCAGAGACACCTCGATACTTGTAATCGCGGATGATGCGGCGAAGCAAACGGTTGTCTGTTGTCGGGATATAATTGTGATTATCCAGAAGAATCGTGGTCAGCGCCGAAGCATATACTCTGAATATCTGCTCCTGCGGGATGTGAGCCGTCAGTTCAGGGTTCAATGCATGAATGCCCTCTACCACCAGCACATTGTTATCGTTCATCTTCAGCTTGTTGCCGCTCTTTTTACTCTTTCCGCTCTGGAAATCATACTTCGGCAATTCTACCTCCTCACCACGGAAGAGGGCATTGAACTGCTCGTTGATCAAATCGAGATCCAGGGCATAGATGCTCTCATAATCATATTCGCCCGAAGCATCCTTCGGCGTTTTCTCCCTATCTACGAAATAATCATCGAGCGAAATCTGGAGCGGTTTCAATCCGTTTACGGCAAGCTGTATGCTCAGGCGCTTGCACGAAGTGGTCTTGCCCGAAGAAGAAGGACCTGCCAGCAGCACCAGTTTCACGCCCTTGCGGCTGGCAATCTCCTCAGCAATCTTGGCAATTTTCTTCTCCTGCAGCGCCTCGCTGATATTGATGATGTCGGTAGAATGATTGGAATCTATCGCCTGGTTAAAATCGCCTACAGTCCTGATGCCCAGGATACTCTGCCAGCGATGATGCTCCTTAAATATCTCAAACATCTTGTCCTGTCGGGTCATTTCGCCCAGCACATCCGGGTTCTTGAGCGAAGGAATGCGCAAGAGCATGCCATCATAATATTTCTCCAGTCCGAAGAGATAGAGCTGCGAGGTATTGGTGAGCAGCGTGCCGTAGTAATAATCTACATAATCACCTATTTTATAATAGGTAGTATAGATAGAGCCCGATGTCTTGAGCAGTTTCACCTTCTCAACATCCCCTTTCTCCTGGAACAGCGCAACAGCCTCTTCGGTAGGCACGGTGAAGCGGCGTATCGGCATCCTGGCATCGATAATCTCCTGCATGCGACGGCGGATGATGTTCACATCTTCATCTACAACAGGTCTGCCCAGGCGGATATCTACGTAGAAACCATTCGATACGGGGATATCAATCACCACATCTGTAGCAGGATAAATGTCCTGTACCGCCTTGCAGAGAACAAAGAAGAGGGTACGGGTATATGCACGCGAACCGGATGAAGAAGTCATATCAAGGAATTCTACATCTTTAGAATTATAAACACGATAATGCATGCCTTCAACCTTGTTATTTACCCTTGCAGACACCGGTCCGTGGGTCATTTTGAGGTCAAATGCAGAAAAAATATCAAAAAGTGTGCTTCCGATTTCTACTTTCTGAGATTTTTTATTATTTTTGCAACGGATTTGAATTGCTTGTTTCATTTGTATTAAAACTATGTTACAAAATTAAACTAATCTACCCGCTCTCGAAGCCCCCGAGGTGCTTTTTGAGCATCGGCTTACTCTTTTTAGAAGAGAGACGCCTACAGAGTGTAAAGTTACGAAGAAATTCGGAAACTTGATGTATTTGACAACATTAATTAAGTTATTATATGTCGATTTGGATATTTTTTAAGCTTATTGGAGCACTCGCCCTACTGATGTTCGGTATGAAGACCATGAGCGACAGTTTGCAGAAGATGGCAGGACCACAGCTCCGCCATGTGTTAGGAACGATGACCACCAACCGTTTGACGGGCATCCTCTCGGGTACGCTCATCACCGCAGCGGTGCAGTCTTCTACAGCCACAACGGTGATGACCGTATCATTCGTTAATGCCGGTCTCCTTACCCTAGCCCAGGCTATCTCCGTTATCATGGGCGCCAACATCGGAACCACACTCACCGCATGGATTATGAGTGCCGGTTTCTCGTTTAACATCACAGATTTTGTATGGCCGGCGTTCTTCATCGCCATCATCCTGATTTACAGCAAGAAGCGCAAGATTATCGGCGACTTCATCTTCGGTATATCCTTTATGTTTCTCGGTTTGGGAACTTTACGCCAAACCGGTATCGACATGGATCTGGCTCATAATCAGCCGGTTCTAGAATTCTTTGCAAGTTTCGATCCTCACAGTTTCCAGACTACTATCACCTTTCTGATTATCGGTAGCATACTCACTATGTGCGTGCAGAGTTCGGCAGCCGTCATGGCGATTACGATGATTCTCTGTTCTACCGGTGTATTGCCAATCTATCAGGGCATTGCGCTTGTAATGGGTGAGAATATCGGAACAACCGTAACCTCCAATGTGGCAGCGCTCACCGCCAACACCCAGGCCCGGAGAGCAGCGATGGCGCACATGGTGTTCAACATCTTCGGTGTGCTTTGGATACTCTGCGTGTTCCGCCCGTTCATCCATCTGGTTTGCGGCTGGGTAGGTTATGACGACATGATGGAGAAGACCGATCCTCATTTCGTAGCCAATGCCGCCAAGCTATCCTTTGTGCTTGCCGCCTTCCATACCACCTTTAACCTATCCAACACCTTTATCCTGGTTTGGTTCATTCCACAGATAGAGAAGCTGGTATGCAAGATTATCCGTCCTAAGAAGAATGCCGATGAAGACGATTTCCGCCTGCGCTTTATCCAGAGCGGTATCATGAAGACACCGGAAATCTCTGTCTTGGAGGCACAGAAAGAGATTCATTGCTTTGCCGAGCGCATCCAACGCATGTTCGGCATGGTGAAGACGCTTCTTGGCGAAACCAATGAAGATAAGTTTGTAAAACTCTATAGCCGCATCGAGAAATACGAGGGCATCTCAGACAACATGGAGATAGAGATTGCCAAGTATCTCGACCAGGTGAGCGATTCTCATCTTTCTGACGAGACCAAGGCAAAGATTCGTGCCATGCTCCGTGAGATTTCTGAAATCGAGAGTATCGGTGACAGCTGCTTCAACATCGCACGCACGCTGAACCGCCGTTTCAAGGGCAAGGAAGACTTCATCACTTCACAGTATGAGCACAT
Organism: Segatella sp.; assembly: GCF_977051555.1. Lineage (NCBI taxonomy): Bacteria > Pseudomonadati > Bacteroidota > Bacteroidia > Bacteroidales > Prevotellaceae > Segatella > Segatella sp. The sequence goes on along the minus strand of NZ_CDRSSE010000006.1, from coordinate 54,487 downwards.
GCACCAGATGATGGAACTTACCGACAATGCCCTTACCCAGATGAACATCACACTCGTAGGTCATAAGGGAGACAACGATGCCAACCTCTCTTTCAACATCGAGAACGAAATCAACAACTATCGCAATCAGTTGAAGAGCCAGAACATCAACGATGTAAACAACCATCTCTATACCTACGCCATCGGTACCATGTATATGGATATCATCCAGGAATGCGAGAAACTCGGCGACTATGTAGTAAACGTAGTAGAGGCCCGCATGGGTGTAAGACAGCATGAAGCTTAGAGAGAGTTTATAGTTAACAGTTTATAGGGCATGAAGTTCATTAGTGAGCTTCATGCCCTATCTTTATTTTCTACCTATATTAAAAATAGGACAAACAGATATGTTTTTAAGCAAGATACTTGATTCACAACAGCAAAGTTGCCATAAAGAAGTGATTTCACAAAGAAAAAGAAAGAATTTTGGCATAACATAGAGGATAACTCGATTTTTTGTTGTAATTTTGCAGCCGAAATTGCAATTTTATAAATAATTAATGAAGATTCTAGTAACGGGTGCGTCGGGCTTTATCGGCAGCTACATCGTGGAAGAGGCCTTAAGACAGGGCATGGAAACCTGGGCGGCAGTACGCCCTACCAGTTCCAGAAAGTATCTGCAAGACGAGCGCATCCATTTTATCAATCTCAATCTTTCTTCAGAGGAAGAGTTAGAGAAAGAGCTCGCCCCGCACGAGTTCGACTATATAGTGCATGCAGCCGGCGCAACGAAGTGCCTGCATGCAGAGGACTTTTATAAGGTAAACACAGAGGGAACCAAGCATCTGGTGAACGGCCTTCTGCGCCTCCAGATGCCTATCAGGCGATTTGTCTTTGTCAGTTCGCTCAGCATCTTTGGAGCCATCCGCGAAGAGCAGCCTTACCAGGAAATCTCAGAACATGATACTCCTAGGCCAAATACTGCATACGGAAAGAGTAAGCTGGAGGCAGAACGCTATCTGGACAGCATCGGCAATAACTTCCCTTATATCATCCTCCGACCTACAGGAGTTTACGGTCCTAGGGAGAAAGATTATTTTCTCATGGCACAGAGCATCAAGCAACATGTTGACTTTGCTGTAGGATTCAAGCGCCAGGACATCACTTTTGTATATGTACAGGACGTGGTACAGGCTGTATTCCTGGCTCTGGATCATGGAATGAACGGCAGGAAATACTTCCTCAGCGATGGAGAAGTATATCAGTCAGCTGCCTTCAGCGACCTGATAAAAAAGGAGTTAGGCAACCCTTGGATGCTACGCATCAAGGCGCCTGTCTGGGTGTTGCGCATCGTAACCTTCTTCGGAGAGTATCTCGGAAGGATGACGGGCAAGATGTCGGCCCTGAACAATGATAAGTATAACATTCTGAAACAGCGCAACTGGCGATGTGATATTGAGCCAGCCATGGATGAACTGGGCTATCATCCTCATTATCCACTGGAAAGAGGTGTGAAGCTCGCCATCAAGTGGTACAAGGATAACGGATGGCTGTAAATTATAAACTAATAAGAAGCGTGATAAAAGATTATTTCAAGATAGACAAGAACCCGAAGAAGGGACTGATGACACTGGAATGGGTCATGCTGGGATATATGGCAATCACCATTATCACCATGCTCTTTACCTATACCAAACTCGTAAACCCGGAAGCTATGCTCTGGGGACGACTGAGAGTGCTCGTCATGACCATAGCTCTTTGGGCAGTATACCGCATGATACCTTGCCGCATCACCAAGATGGCACGCATCATCGCACAAATGGGTTTGCTCGCCTGGTGGTATCCAGACACCTACGAAATCAACCGTATGTTCCCTAACCTCGACCATATCTTTGCAGGTTGGGAGCAGGCTCTTTTCGGATGTCAACCCGCCCTGCTCTTTGCCAAAGCCATGCCTTGGGCTGCAGTAAGCGAACTGATGTCGATGGGCTACTTTATGTATTATCCGATGATTGCATTGGTTACATTCTATTATTTCTTCTGCAGATATTATGAGGCAGAAAGAGCTGCATTTGTCATGCTCGCCAGTTTCTTTATCTACTATCTCTTCTACATCTATGTACCGGTAGTGGGGCCGACCTTCTACTTTGAAGCAGTAGGAATATCAGAAATAACCAAAGGCATCTTCCCAGCTTTGGGCGATTACTTCAATTCCCACACCAACTGCCTGCCGACACCGGGCTACACCGACGGAATCTTCTACCAGCTTGTAGAGGATGCCAAGAACGCCGGTGAGCGTCCTACTGCCGCATTCCCAAGTTCGCATGTGGGCGTCAGTACCATCTGCATGCTTCTGGTCTGGCACGCCGGCAACAGAAGAATGCTATACGTGATGCTGCCATTCTACATCTTCCTGTGTCTGGCTACCGTATATATTCAGGCGCATTATCTCATCGATGCCATCGCCGGCCTCATCTCTGCCATCGTCATCTATTTTGCACTGATGGCAGTATCGAAGGGAATGATAGAGCATCATGCTCCTTCTTCGCGACTGAGATTCAGATAAATACATATTTTAATTACAATAACATTATAAACGAATAGAATTCATCTAGAACAATGAAGAAACTATTTATTGAGACTTATGGCTGCCAGATGAACGTGGCAGACAGTGAGGTAGTTGCCTCTGTGATGCAGATGGCTGGCTACGAAATTTGTGAGAAAGAAGAAGAGGCTGATGCCATCTTCCTGAACACCTGCAGCATCCGCGAGAATGCGGAGAACAAGATTTATCATCGCCTCGACACCCTCCATGCTGAACAGAAGAAGGGAAGAAAGGTGATTCTCGGCGTTTTGGGCTGCATGGCTGAGCGCGTGAAGGATGACCTCATCCAAAACCACTATGCCAACCTGGTCTGTGGACCAGACAGCTATCTCAACCTGCCGGATATGATTGCGCAGTGCGAGATGGGCACCAACGCCATCAACATCGAACTTTCCAAGACCGAGACTTACCGCGACATCGTGCCTCAGCGCATCGGTGGTAACAGAGTAAGCGGCTTTGTAAGCATCATGCGTGGTTGCAACAACTTTTGCCACTACTGCATCGTACCTTATACCCGTGGACGTGAACGCAGCCGTGATGCAGAAAGCATCCTGCGTGAGGTTCGCGATTTGCAACAGCGTGGTTTCAAGGAAGTTACCCTGCTTGGACAGAACGTAAACAGTTACGGTCTCTCTCCATCGGGCAAGCGCGAAGAAGGCAGTCTTTCCTTCGCCGAACTCCTCCACATGGTAGCCCAGGCTGTACCGGATATGCGTGTACGCTTTACCACCTCTAACCCAGAGGATATGACCGAGGACATCCTCCACGCCATCGCCGAAGAGCCAAACCTCTGCAAGCACATCCACTTCCCAGCACAGAGCGGAAGCAACAAGATACTGAAGCTGATGAACCGCAAATACACCCGTGAGGAGTATCTGCAGCGCATCGCCGACATCAAGCGCATCATCCCGGGCTGCGGCATCACCACCGACATCTTCGTGGGTTATCACGACGAGACCGAGGAAGACCATCAGGAAACCCTCTCGCTGGTGAAGGAAGTAGGATTCGACAGCGCCTTCATGTTCAAGTATTCAGAGCGCCCGGGCACCTATGCCGCCAAGCATCTGCCAGACAACGTTTCTGAGGAAACCAAGATAGCCCGCCTCAACGAACTTATCAAGTTGCAGACCGAGGTGAGTGCCGAGCAGAACAAGAAGGATGAGGGCAAGGAGTTCACCATCCTCATCGAGAACTTCAGCAAGCGTAGCCGCGAGCAGATGATGGGTCGAACAGAACAGAACAAGGCGGTTGTCATTGATAAGGGTAACCACCATATCGGAGAGTTCGTGAAGGTTCGAATCACCGGTTCTACCTCTGCTACTCTCTTCGGAGAAGAAGTAAAGGAGTAACCCCAAACTCTTCAGAACAGCTTTTTCTGAATAAAAAGACTCTTCTGAAAGAAAAAACAGAATATAAACAAGAAAAACCGCCAAAATTTTGGCGGTTTTCTTAAAAAGCATTATATTTGCACCTATGAAGGAATTCTTGCAAATTTTACGCCGATTCGTCCCTCCATACAAGAAGTATCTGGGACTGTCAATCCTGTTCAATATCCTGTCTGCGGTATTGAACATCTTTTCGTTTGCAGCCTTGATACCAATCCTGCAAATCCTGTTCAAAGTAGATGGTGGTATCCGTGTCAACGAGTATATGCACTGGAATGGAGATTGGGGTAGCATCAAGGAGGTTGCAACCAATAACCTGTATTATTATATTCAGGAGTTTATTGTTGTCCATAGTGCATCAACAGCCCTTTTGGTCATCGGCATATTCCTAGCCTTCATGACATTCCTCAAGACGGGAACCTATTTCCTCTCGTCAGCCACCATCATACCTATCCGTACAGGTATCGTAAGAGACATCCGCAACCAGATTTACCAGAAGATAAACAGTCTCTCGCTCGGTTTCTTCAGCGAGGAGCGCAAGGGAGATATCATTGCCCGCATGAGCGGTGATGTGCAGGAAGTGGAGAACAGCATCATGTCGTCGCTCGATATGCTCTTCAAGAACCCTATTCTCATTCTCTTCTATTTCGTTACGCTGATCTGCATCAGTTGGCAGCTTACCCTCTTCACCATCCTCTTTGTACCACCTTTCGGCTGGTTCATGGGAGTAGTGGGCAAGAAACTGAAGGCACACAGTATCGAGGCACAGGCACTTTGGAGCGATACGATGAGTATGGTAGAAGAAACCCTAGGTGGCTTGCGCATCATCAAGGCGTTCTGTGCAGAAGAAAAGATGAACAAGCGTTTCAATCAGGTTAACAGCAGCTACCGCGACAACATCATGCGTGTAAATATCCGCCAGCAGATGGCTCACCCGATGAGTGAGTTTCTGGGAACTATCCTCATCGTAGTGGTATTGTGGTTTGGCGGTATCCTGGTTCTGGATTACGGCAGAATCGACGGTCCTACCATCATCTTCTATCTCGTGATGCTCTACAGCATCATCAACCCGCTGAAGGAATTCTCCAAGGCGAGCTACAATATCCCAAAGGGATTGGCAAGTATGGAGCGTATCGACAAGATTCTGCAGGCTGAGGTGGAAATCAAGGACAAGGAGAACCCTGAACATATCAGCAGCTTCGAACATCAGATAGAGTTCCGCCACGTTTCCTTCGCCTATACAGACCGAAAGAGCGCCGAACTGGTTTATGTATTAAAGGATATCAATCTCGTAATACCAAAAGGTAAGACTGTTGCACTTGTTGGTCAGAGCGGTAGCGGTAAGAGTACGATGGTAGATTTGATTCCTCGTTACTATGATGTACAGGAAGGCGAGGTGCTGATTGATGGCATTAATGTGAAAGACCTTGCCGTACATGACCTTCGCATGCTGATAGGAAATGTAAACCAGGAGGCTATCCTCTTCAATGCAAGTTTCAAGGACAACATCCGATTCGGCAAGACCGATGCTACGGATGAGGAAATAGCCAATGCAGCTAAGATAGCCAATGCTTACGAGTTCATAACCAAGTCGGAGCATGGTTTCGATACAAATATCGGAGACCGAGGCGGCAGACTCTCTGGCGGTCAGCGCCAGCGTGTCAGCATCGCCCGTGCCATCCTCAAGAATCCTCCTATCCTTATCCTCGATGAGGCAACATCAGCCCTCGATACCGAGAGCGAGCGCCTGGTTCAGGATGCCCTGGAGAGATTGATGAAGACCCGTACCACCGTAGCTGTGGCCCACCGACTGAGTACCATCAAACATGCAGACGAAATCTGCGTATTGCATGAGGGAAGGATTGTGGAGCGCGGTACTCATGAGGAGCTGATAAAAAAAGAAGGATATTACAAGAAGTTGCATGATATGCAGCAGGTGTAATATACTGTTAAGTGTTGAATGTTAAATGTTAAGTAGCATTCTTGCTTATATATAATAAGGTGTAAATCATAGGAGTTATGACAAAGATTGTTTATGCGCTGTTTTATGCAATATCGCTGCTGCCTTTCAGGCTGCTCTATTGCATCGCCGACTTCGAGTACTTCATGATGTATTACGTCATCAAGTACCGCAGAGGCATTGTGCGTAAGAATCTCACCACCTCCTTCCCTGAGAAATCAGAAGAAGAGATCATCGACATCGAGAAGAAATTCTACCGCTGGTTCAGCGATTACTTCTTCGAGGCGGTTAAACTTCTGAGCATCAGCGATAAGGAACTTCGCCGCCGATTCAAGGTATATAACAGCGAAGAAGTGGAACAATGTTTCCAGAAAGGTCAGGATGTGGCAGCCATCCTCGGTCATTACTGCAACTGGGAGTGGCTCTCATGTGTAGGCATCGAACTGCCCAAAAGCCGCATCATGGGCCTCATCTATCATCCACTGTACAATAAAGCTTTTGATGAACTCTTCAAGCGCATCCGCTCTCACGAAGAAAACGGAGTGCCTGTCCCTAAGAAGGACATCCTCCGATATCTCGTAGACTACAAACGCAAGAACATCCGCAGCATCTTCGGCTACATCAGCGACCAGGGGCCCAAGTGGGAAAACATCCACCTGTGGCTTCCTTTCCTTAACCATCCCGAAACTCCGGTATTTACTGGCGGCGAGAGAATCATGAGAAAGATGAACGATGCCGTGTTCTATGTAGAGATGTCCCGCCCTAAGCGCGGCTACTATACAGCAACCTACAAACTCATCACCCGCAATCCGAACTCCCTGCCGGAGCACGAGATAACCCGTCGCTTCTTCCAGATGCTGGAAGCCACCATCCGCCAGAATCCACCTTATTATTTATGGACGCATAACAGATGGAAGCGAACCAAGGAGGAGTTTGACAAGCGATACGAAGTGGTGAAAGGGAAAGTTGTGCCAAGAGAATAGAGTTTATCTTAAGAATAGAAAGGGTTACAAGATGATAGAAGCAAAAAGAGTACCTTATGGAGTCTCTGATTTCTTAAGAGTTATCAGAGAAAATCAGTATTACGTAGATAAGACTATGTATATTCCGTTGTTGGAGGGCCAACCCGACAACCTGATATTCATTCGCCCTCGCCGTTTCGGCAAGAGTCTGTTCCTCAGTATGCTCGAAGCTTACTATGACTGTAAGATGAAAGATCAATTCCAGGAAATCTTCGGAGGTCTCTGGATAGGCAGTCAGCCTACCCCTCTACAGGGTAAGTATCAGGTACTGACACTCGATTTCTCACAGGTAGGAGGAAACATTGACAACCTGGAAGAGCACTTCAACTCATATTGCAATATCTGCTTTGACGCTTTCATCAACAGATATGCACATTTTTATGATGAAGATGTCAGAAAGGCCGTTCTTGCAGAGGATGTAGCATCCAATAAGCTTGCTACTATCCAAAGATTCGCAAAAGAACACAATTATCAGCTTTATCTCATCATCGATGAATACGACAACTTCACCAACACCGTGCTCAATGAACAGGGTGAAAAAGTGTATCATGCGATGACGCATGCCAGCGGTTTCTACCGCGACTACTTCAAGAAGTTTAAGGGTTCATTCGCCAAGATATTCATGATGGGTGTAAGCCCTGTAACACTAGACGATGTTACCAGCGGTTTCAACATTGGCTGGCATATTTCAACCAAGCCCGAGTTTGACAAGATGCTGGGCTTCAGCACAGAAGATGTACGAGCCATGTTTACCCGTTATCGCGATGCGGGACAGATACCGGCAGATAGCGATATCGAGGCAATGATAGAAGAGATTAAGCCGTGGTATGACAATTATTGCTTCTCAGAGGCATGCTTAAGCAGCAAGGTCAGGGTTTTCAATTGCGATATGGTGTTATATTATCTCCGTAATTACATGGACGATGGTAAAGCCCCTAAGCAGATGATAGACCCAAACACGAAGACCGACTACAACAAGATGAAGCGACTGCTCCAGCTCGACAAGCTAGACGGCAACCGCAAGGGCATCATCCGCAGGATTACGGAGGAAGGCAGCATCGTATCGAATCTATACGAAACCTTCCCTGCCAGCGAAATCGTGAAGCCGGAATACTTCCCAAGCCTGCTTTTCTATTACGGCATGCTTACCATCAAGGATACTTTCGGCGACCAGTTGCTCCTGGGAATCCCGAACAACAATGTTCGCCGCCAATATTATGGCTATCTGCAGGAGCAATATCAGGAAATCAACCATATCAACCTGAATGAGTTTGGTTATATGCTCACCTGCATGGCGTTTTATGGAAAATGGGAAGATGTCTTGGGCTTTATGTCGAAGGCTTACGCCGAAGTGGCATCAGTAAGAGATGGCATCGAAGCCGAGCGCAACCTGCAAGGTTTCTTTATGGCATATCTCTACCTGAGCAGCTATTACATTACGGCTCCCGAGCTTGAGTTAAATCACGGCTATTGTGATTTCTTCCTCTTGCCCGACCTGACCCACTATCCTACCAAACATAGCTACATCATCGAACTGAAGATGTTGCCAGCCAAGGATTTTGAGGCAAAAGCCGAGGCACAATGGCAGGAAGCAGTAGAACAGATCAATCGTTATGCCGCAGCACCAAGAATAGAAGTCTTGCGCCAAGGCACGACATTGCATAAAATCATCATCCAGTTTGCTGGATGGGAAATGAAACGAATGGAAGAAGTATAAATATTCTTTGTTGAACTACCTAAAAGTGTTTGACAGGCAATATAAACCAACAAAAAATGCAGCGCACTGCAAATCTTGCGAATTATCAAAAGAAAATGCAGTGCACTTCATTTTTCTCGCTTACGATGGAGTTCAATGCCCTGATAGTAATGAAGTACGGCATAATGACCAGTTTTTCTTCACATCTGCTCTTTCTACTGCAAATTTAGTCGCAATTGCGACATTTTTTGCAGTAATATTTGGAATATTCAATATAAATTCTTATCTTTGCACTGCAAAAACAGTCGCAATTGCGACTAAATTTGCAGTACGAATCATAAAAGGCAAAGAAATATGGCTATAGAAAGAAGAGAATATGTCAATCTACTCATGCAAAAAAGATGGAATGGGAAGGTTAAGATTATCACAGGCATTAGGCGTTGTGGTAAATCTTTCTTGCTGAATACCCTCTTTAAGCAGAGATTGCTAGAAGATGGAACTCCTGAAGATAGCTTTGTCGAGCTAGCATTAGACAGAAAAGCCGACCTTCAATTCAGAAATCCCAATTTACTCTACGACTTCGTTCTAGAGCAAACCAAAGATATGAAAAAGAAGTATTACGTGATGATCGATGAAATTCAATTGTCATATAAGGTAAAAAATACGAATATCGATGAATCTTTGGTTCCAGATGAAGACAAAGATATGCTATATACAACCTTCTATGATGTTTTGAACGACTTGATGGTTCGGTCAAACCTTGACATTTATGTCACTGGTTCAAATTCCAAAATGCTATCAAAGGATATCGTCACCAATTTTAGAGACCGTGGCACAGAAATCAGAGTATCTCCTTTGTCCTTTAAAGAGTTTTTCTCATATTCTGGACTCGAAAAAACAGATGCCTTTGAACAATACATCATGTATGGCGGTATGCCTTTAGCTGTATTAGAACCTGATGAGCATGAAAAGGTCAAGTATCTTCAAGGACTCTTCACAAATGTATATATGAAAGATATTGTAGAAAGGTACAAACTAAAAGACGATATAGTCCTGAGTGCTTTGGTTGATGCCCTTTCCTCATCAGTCGGTTCGCTGACTAACCCACATAAGCTGGCATGTACTGCGGCAACACTATTAGATAAGACCACATCAGACCATACCATCAAGAACTATCTTGACTACTTGGAAGATGCCTTTCTATTTAATAGTGCCAAAAGGTACAACATAAAAGGCAGAAAGTATTTTAATACGATTCAAAAATACTACGCTGTAGATCTTGGATTAAGAAATGCCAAGCTAAACTTTCGTCAACAAGAGCGTTCACATTTGATGGAGAATATGCTATTTAACGAACTCATTCATAGAGGCTACAATGTTGACGTCGGGGTTGTTGAGGTAGAACAGATGATTGAAGGCAAACGCAAGAAAAGCCAATACGAAATAGACTTTGTCATCAACATGGGTAATGAAAAAGTATATATTCAATCAGCCCTCAACGTTGATACTCCCGAAAAGAAAGCGCAAGAAACATTCTCGCTTCACAATACGGAGGACTTCTTTCGTAAATTTGTTGTTCTCGATGGCAGCCAAAAGATATGGACAGATAATGACGGCGTAATATATGTCGGCATCATTCCTTTTCTGCTAGAAGACTATTTAACTGTAAATTAAATCCATCCGCACAGGCAAAATGGAGGAAATTGAAACATTCATAGTTGAACTACAAAAAAGTGTTCGACAGATGATACAAAATTAAAAACGGCAAAGTAATTCCTATAGAATCATGAGAATAGTTCTTTTCTGTGAAAACAAGTATGCCATAGACATACTTAATCCGATACAAGAACATGTGACAAAGCAGCATTTGCCACACGAGATATTGTGGTATATCCACAAACCAAAGATAGACAGTTTTCCATACGCCGACCAGGTGAAATGGACCAACTCTATTCAGGAAGTCTATGATTTCAAGCCAGAGGTGATCTATGTACCAGGCAACATTGTGCCTTACTATCTGCCAGGCGTCAAGATACAGGTATTCCACGGCTATGCCGCCGAGAAGAAGGACCACTGGATTATCCGTCGCTACTTTGACACCTATTTTACCCAAGGGCCTTACTTCACCTCCCACTTCGAGGCTCTGGCTAAGAAATATGGCGACTTCGAAGTATTGGAAACAGGATGGCCTAAGCAGGATTGGATTAAGGCAAACCTGCATAAATATGATGCCGACCGGGAAAAGCTGCTCAAGGAAAGCGGCAAGGAAGCACTGATTCTCTATGCCCCAACCTTCTCGCCAAAACTCACCTCCCTGCCTTATATCAAAGAAGAACTGGGCAAGTTAGCCAAGGAACGCAATGCCCTAGTGGTAATGAAGTTCCATCCGCTTACCCGCCAGGAATGGGTAGACGAATACCGTGAATGGGCTGCAACAAAGAAGGATGTTCTCTTCATCGACAAGGGAGAGAACGTGACGAAATATCAGCTCATGGCAGATACGCTCATCAGTGATACTTCTTCCACCATCTATGAGTTCCTGCTGCTCTCTCGCCCAGTCATCACCCTCGGTACCATTTCCAAGGATATCTACTGGGAGAACATCACAGAACCAAGCCAACTGATTGCCGCCTACGACCATGCCCTCACAGACCCAGAGGCGATAGCCAAGCGACAGTGGATAGTAGATAACTACGACCCATATCTGGATGGCAACGTATGCCAGCGCATGCTCGACGGAGCAGCAGACTACATCCGCCGCCATGGTGTGCCGAAGAAGAGAAAATTGAATCTCTGGCGTAAATATACCAGCATCAAAACATTTGGAAGAATAAAGAAAAGTTAAACTATTAGTATTATATAGGGGAAAGATGCAAGTTTTGCGTTCCAACTATGTTATATATTAATAACGTAATAAAAGACATATTAAGATATGATTAATTTTACAGTAGGACCAGTGATGGCAAGCGATGAGGTTAGAGCCATCGGTACAGAGCAGGTGCCTTATTTCAGAACAGCAGAGTTCTCCGCCATCATGAAGGAGAACGAACAATTGATGAAGCAGTTTTCCAAGGCGTCAGACGACGCCCGCACAGTATTCATCACGGGTTCGGGCACAGCCTCTATGGAAGCTGTGGTTATGAATGTATTCACTCCTGCCGACAAGGTACTGGTAGTGAACGGCGGTAGCTTTGGCCACCGTTTCGTACAACTCTGTGAAATTCATGAAATTCCACATACAGAAATCAAGCTTGAGATGGGTACTCCACTCACGGCAGAAGATCTCCAACCATACGAGGAACAAGGTTACACCGGCTTCCTCGTCAACCTGCATGAAACTTCTACCGGCGTGCTCTACGACATCCAGATGATCAGCGACTTCTGTCATCGCAACCATATCTTCCTGGCCGTAGATTCCATCAGTTCATTCCTCGCTGACCCATTCAACATGAAGGAACTCGGCGTGAACGTGATGATTACGGGTTCACAGAAGGCACTGGCGTGTCCTCCAGGCATCTCTGTCATCATTCTCGATGCAGAGGCAATCAAGCGAGTAGAGGGAAACAAGGTGAAGTCAATGTACTTCGACCTGAAGGATGCCTTGAAGAACGGTGAGCGTGGACAGACCCCTTTCACCCCAGCCGTAGGAACCTTACTGCAGATTCATACCCGTCTGAAGGAGATAGAGCGCAATGGCGGTGTGGAGAGCGAGAACCAGCGCATGAAGATGCTTGCCGAAGATTTCAGAAGCAAGATCAAAGACCTGCCGTTCACCATCATATCAAAGTCGATGTCGAATGCCGTTACTCCTCTGCATCCGCTGAACGCCTCTGCCTACGACATCTTCCTGAAACTGAAAGATGAGTATGGCATCTGGGTATGTCCTAATGGTGGCGAAATGGCAGAGAAGGTATTCCGTGTAGGTCATCTCGGCAATCTGAGTCCGGAAGACAATACTACCCTCGTAGATGCACTGAAGGATATGCAGGCTAAGGGGCTGCTATAATATATATAATAAGGTATAGAGAACATTCAAGAGAGAAACTTATGGTTAAAGTCATCACATACGGTACTTACGACCTGCTTCATTATGGTCACATCCGTCTCCTGGAGCGCGCCAAGGCTCTGGGCGACTACCTCATCGTGGGCGTAACCTCGGATACCTTCGATCGTGAACGAGGCAAAATCAATGTGCAGCAATCACTCATGGAACGAGTGGAAGCCGTACGTGCCACTGGCATTGCCGATGAAATCATCATCGAGGAATACGAGGGACAGAAGATTGACGACATCAAGCGACTGGACGTAGATATCTTTACCGTAGGTTCTGACTGGAGAGGCAAGTTTGACTATCTCAACGCCTATTGCAAGGTGGTTTATCTAGACCGCACTCAGGGCGTATCGAGCACGGAGATCAGAAGCGAGCAGCAGGTGGTTCGCCTCGGACTGGTTGGCGAATCACCTATCCTCAACAAGATAGAGCGGGAAAGCCAATATGTCAATGGATTGGAGGCAGGAAAAGTTTTCTCCCTCAACGACCAATATCTCTCAGAGAATCTGCAGGCAGCGGAAAAGCAGGCAGCCAGTTTTCAGGAACTCCTAGATGAAAGCGATGCGCTCTATGTTATCTCTGCCCCAAGCAAGCACTATACTCAAATAAAGGAGGCATTAGAAGCTGGCAAACACGTATTGTGCGAATCGCCTATCACTCTTCAGCCTCAGCAATGGAAAGAACTCAAGGCAATAGCAAAAGACAAGAAGGTAGTCTTGATGGACTCTATCAAAACCGCCTATTCCGTAGCCTATTACCGACTCTTGCTCTTGGCAAAGGGCGGTATCATCGGTGATATCATGTCGGTGGATGCCACCTGCACCAGTCTGGTAGACTTCGACCCTACCCAGGATTCCCAGAAGAGTCTCTACGAATGGAACAGTATCTGCGCCTGGGGACCAACAGCACTTCTACCTATCTTCCAGCTTCTGGGCACAAGATATAGCGGCAAGCAGATAGCCACCCACTTTCTGGACGAAACAAAGTGCTATGATGCCTTCACCAGGATATCCTTCCTCTATCCTCATGCCGTAGCTTCGCTGAAGGTGGGGCAAGGTGTGAAGTCAGAAGGCGAATTGATTATCTCAGGCACCAAGGGCTACATCTACGTACCAGCCCCATGGTGGAAAACCGATTACTTCGAGGTGAGATATGAGAACCCGCAGAACAACAAGCGCTATTTCTATCAGTTGGATGGAGAAGGCCTGCGCTATATGCTCCTCTCCTTTCTCAAAGCCATCCGCACCGGCAAGGACTTCTCGTATGTATCCAATGACATATCAGAAGAAATCGTCAGGACTATTGCAGATTTCGAGGCAAGAAGGGAAATGGTCATCATATAGTTTCGTCTACATGATGACCATTTCCTTTCTTAAAAGCTTTTTCTTATCAGGCTTAACGGTATTTACATGATTTAACTGCTATTAGTGCAAGGAAGTACAAGTTTCTCTGTTATTATACATATAAAAAAAAGCAAAAACAATAATACGATGAATCAGAAATTGTTAAAAAGCCATACGATATTGGCGATTTGTATTCTAATCTTATCCATCATCCCTGTTGTGGCAATAGGTCCCTATCTCCATCAGTTTGCGGATGACTATGTATTTGGAGCTCCAGTCTACAAGGCTTGGACTGCCACCCATTCATTTTGGACATGTATTCAGGCTGCCTGGGCTGAATCCATGCATATCTACCAGACATGGCAGGGTACCTATTCGGCATGTTTCCTGATGGCATTACAACCTGGAATTTTTGGCAAATACTGGCTTGTACCGATTATTCTATTGGGAAGCCTAATTCTTTCCACCTATACACTGGGATACACAATATTACGCAGATTGCTACATATCAGCAAATTGGAATACACTTTCATTTCTACTCTATTTGTATTAATGACCGTACAGTTCGTATGGTCGTTCTACGATGCATTCTGCTGGTATAACGGAGCGATGTACTATACCTTATATTATAGTATTTCTTTGTTTCTTGCCTCCCTACTCATCGAATTCCATCTTACAAAATCCATCATAGCGAAAATCATCATCACGCTGGTTTCCGCAGCACTCGCCATATTCATTGCCGGCGGCAACTTTGTTACCGGTCTGGGTATGCCAGCCATTCTCTTTATGGCAATCGTATGGATGAGGGTGGAGAGGAAGAAGACTCCTTTCTTCTTGCTTTCTATCCTTATCATTTATGCCTGCGCTTTTGCTTTCAGTGTATTTGCACCAGGTAATACTGTCCGCCAATCCACAGTCACCAGTCAACCGAATGTGGCTTCAGCCTTCTTTATTGCGATAGCAAAGGGCATAGAATTTCTCGCTGATGCTATTAAAATCACGGAAGTACTCATGTTTACCATTCTCGTACCTTTCCTGGCAAGACTAGCCAAGGCATCTCACTTCAGGTTTTCTCATCCATGGCTTTATCTGCTCATCTCTTTCCTGCTCTATTGCGCCTTCTTTTTTCCAAACAGTTATGCCATGGGAACCAAAGGAGCTGACAGAACACAGAATGTATACTTCTATGTGCATCTGTGGATGATCTGCTTCAATATCTACTATCTTTCTGGTGCCCTTCAGCGCAGAGCGGCTGATCAGGAACCAATAAGCGTTGCTTTTGTGAACCTGACAGAAGCTATCAGGCAGAAATATAACAGATACTTCAAATGGCTACCGGTATATTACTGGCTGGTATTGGTACTTTCTATCTCAGCCAAGCCAACGACTACCAACAGAACACTATCCTTACTGCGTAGGGGAACAGCACAGAAGTTTGACCAAGAGATGCAGCTGCGTGAAATTGCCGTAAAGCAAAGCAAGGCAGATCATCTGGTATTGAATCCGCTCACCGTAAAGATGCCATCCGATGCTTTCCACGACATCACCATCTATCCAGGTTACTGGATAAACCGAGGTATGGCAAACTATTATGACAAGAAAACAGTAGTAGCATTACCTTTCGACGATGGCGAAGAAACACCAGCCAAACTCTTGAAACGCTGCCGGGAGGAAGTAGGACCAGGCGGAATGACCTTCATCGAAGAAAAATAAAACAGAAATCAACTATATCATTCATCCAATAAAAAAGGTAAGTAGCCGAAACTGCTACTTACCTTTTTTATTTTTCAACCGATCTTCTATAATCTTGCTGACAGCAACAAACTGATAGATGCCTTCATAGCAGGCACATACAAATCCTTCCTTACCATCACGGAAGCCACCCTTCTGAATATAAGCACGGAAGAAACGCACCAACGGACGATAGAACAAAGCTGCCATTCCATAATTGCGGTCCTTCTTCTTTTCTATTTCATTCGCTGTATACTGGTTGATCTTTCCCATCCTGCTGGCAATACTGTCATCTGCCAGATGAACAAGTGCCATATCAGCATGAGCCGCCGGTATCTTTTCTATTCTGCCCTTGATAACAGGATCGGCATGAATGATGGCTGGCCATACGGTATCCTTCCTGATAAAGAAACGCAACTGGTAGTCGGGATAGAAACAATGCATGAATCGTCCCATAAAGCGACTCTTGCGTGGAACATACAAACCCTGTGGAGCATTCTCCTTCTCTATCAGGGAATAAAGATATTCCTTCAGTTCTGGAGTTACCAGTTCATCAGCATCAACCACCAATACCCACTTGCAGGAAGCAGCATCTATGGCAGTCTGACGTGCCGGTTCACAAATCTGATAGTTTCCTCTAGGAAAGACAACTATCTTGCAACCATTACGCTTTGCTATATCCAAGGTGTCGTCAGTACTTTCCATGTCGCAGACAACCACCTCGTCAAAGCCCTTCACTGTATCCAGCACCTGCTGAAGATGGCAGGAGGCATTATAGGTATTAATAACCACCGAGATGCCATTTCCCTGCTCTTGTTCTACACTTGTCTTATCCATATATCTATGCTCTATAAATATTGATCGATACCATTTGTGCAACGAACCAAACGCTCCTTCTTCACCTGGTTCAAAACATCTTTATGCATGTTCTCTTGGGCTTTAGACGCCTCCTTGTGATAAAGATGGTACATGATTCCTCCCATCTTCAGAGCCTTCTTCCGAACGCCAGCAAAATGGAGGCGATAGGCAAACTCGGCATCCTCATGTCCCCATTCCAGCAAATCCTCATTGTAACCATTTACCTTGATGGCATCCTCTCTCCAATAAGCCATGTTGCAACCTCTGAGATGGTCGATTCTACGGGCATAGCGAAAAGCCAGCAATCTGCGGAACACATGAGAACGGAAGCTGTTGCTTACATAACTGAAAGGCATGTTCCAAAGATTCACATTGACTACCTTTGTATCCAAAATTTTTTTGGAAATCTGGGCAGACAGCAGCACTCTACTTCCACAGACGAAACATCCTTTCTGAGCCATTTCTATATGGTCTTCTACAAAATGAGAACTCAAAACAACATCTCCATCAACTTGGATGATATAATCACCCGTAGCCTTTGCTATTGCCTTATTCAAAATGGAAGTTCTTCTGAATCCCTTATCTTCCTGCCAAACCCAAATTACCGGTACTGGCATTTTTACAGCATAACGGTCTATCAGTTTTTTAGTCTCTTCGGTAGAACCATCGTCAGCAATAACAACTTCATCAGGCATAACATGCTGATGCAACACGCTATACAACACGAGTTCTAAGGCTTTAGGCCAATTGTAAGTCGTAATCAATAATGTTGTTTTCATAAACCTAACCTTTTTTGTTTAAAATAATGCAAGATACCTTTGCGATGTGCCCATCGCCAATCATGTATCTTCTTTGCTCCTATTATTTTTTGTAATATTTTCTCATCCATTCCCCGCAGTTTCACATACTCTCGTGCCACACACTCGAAGACATCCATTCTTCCGGTAAACCTCGTCAGGTTTTCCACACATTCCTTCATCGGCGGATAGCCTGAGTAAAACCTCATACGATTGATATCAATAAGCGAGAACGTATAATGACCATCAGCTTGAAGCTGATACAGCACATTGCCGGCATTCAAGTCAATATCGATGATGCCTTTCTGGTGCAATCGATTCACAAAGTGCGCATAATCTGCCGCCATCACCCTATTGAATTCCTCTGAGGAGTTCAACTGATCGTTGATAGGCATACTGTTATCAATATCAGAGACAAAGTAGCAATAGTCAATAAGTCCCTTTACCCTCGTTTCAATATATCCAAAGCCTTCGGGAGTGGCAAAGCCATCTGCCATCAGCCTGAGGGCATTTTCATAGGCACGACAAGCCTTGGTAGAGCGGAAGAAGCTATATCCTATCTTCTGAATGAAATTAGGCTGCTTGTATCTCTTCACCACAACTTCTTTCTCTTTTCCATCAAACTTTACATGAAAAGCCTTGATCATATTTCGACCTTCAAAGATGCAACGTCCCTCCTGCTCAAACACATCCGGAATGCGTTCGATGAAACTTCTCATCTCTTCGTATTTTGGGTTTATCTTTATCTTCATTTGTTTACTATACTTTTATATTTTTGCCTAGGATGATTAGGAACACCAGGGAACATCATTTCCAAACTCTTGTCGGCTAACATCCGTGGAATGACATAAATCTTTAAATAAGTCTTATTTCTATTAACTTGGAGTGCCAATTCATCTAATGACTGCCAATCCGAACAAACCAAACATATAAGCTTCTTCAATTCTTCAAAAGATAATTTCTTTTTCTTTCTCAAAGATTCCATGTTTGAAATGCTGGTATTCGGACTTGGTATATTTGAACTTAAGCTTGCAACCTTAGAGCCTGAACTTGCAATATTACTTGGTATATTTGAATCAGAACTTGGTATATTTGAATCAGAACTTGGTATATTTGAATCAGAACTTGGTATATTTGAATCAGAACTTGGTATATTTGGGCTTAAACTTGCAACCTTAAAGCCTGAACTTGCAATATTACTTGGTATATTTGAGTCATCGTTTGGAAGATAATATTTCGTTCCTCTACCATACCCATCTTGCACCAACAATCCATCTTGGCACATATCTTTCAGCAAATCAGCAATCTCTGCTTTATGAATATCCAACACAACTCTAAGGCTCTCATTAGTAACATAGCCATCAACGCAAGCCGCATTAAGTGCCAACAAACGCTTTTGCCCAATTGTCGTGATTTTTGGACCAAATATCTGAGCAAGCCTTTCCTTCGTAGCATCATCCATCAATGACTCCATCATCATTGTCAGCTCTACAATATCAGGCTGAGTTAACAATCTCAACATCGGTGCCCGCCAATTCGCAAATCGCCAACCTGCCAGAATCTTATCGACCCCACTTCCCGCTTTTTCTGCCGAACCAATCTGCATAAACATCTTTTGCAGAGTCGTATTGCGACAAACGCTTGTACTCTCCTCGTAATACTGTGTCTTGGAAACCAACAAGGTACCAGGATTAGAAAACACCATTTTATTCGGAAACAAACGCACCACCATCGTTGCATCTGCCGAATAATCGGTATGGATACAAAGATTTACCAATGCCTCACGTACAGCTATATGAGCTGGGGTTTCATCTCGGCGAATATTGTCCTCCAAAATGAAAGGCTTTGGCAAAACTGCACACAAACGAGGGAGGACACGCAGATAAAACTGAAACAAGTTTGTTTCCCAAGTTCCATCTGGGCAAATTCTATTTGTCCATCTTATCTCAGGATTATCCAAAAGTTTTTCCCGATAATCAGGGAAAAAATTAGGGCAGCACTCAGTATCCATAATTGCTTCTTCCTTACCAAACATCAGCACACCTGCAAGCGTAAAGCCCTCTTCCTTCGTACTACGTTCTATACGATAAGCACCTAACTTTTTAAGAAATTCAAAATCGGAGAGCTGTAACCAAGGATGACTTGGCTTTGCCAATTTAAAAAGTTGGCGATACTGTGCTATGGATTCCGTATCAAAGTCATCCATTGAGTAATTTTTCAGAATGCGACTGTCAGCAGGACGTGAGACATCTGCATCGGCAAACATACGCTGTACTTCTTTTTCCGTACATTTATAATCACCTTCATGATTGCGCTTAAAAGTACCATTGTAGGGTTGAGACGTTCTATAAACAGGACGCTGTTCTCTGGATGCACGAGGAATAAAGAATAACATAAGTTTATGACCTTTGTAATCTTCTACCACGACATCTTCTGTTTTTAACAGGTTACAACTAACCGTAGCTCGATTATTCACATTATTCCAAAAGTCCTTTGTATATTTCTCGATCTGTTCATCAGATAGATTATCTATATAGAACTTACCTTTTCTTTCTATAACTCCAAGCACGATAACTCCTCCTTCGCTATTGGCGAAGGCTGAATAGGTATCCCAAAAGCTGCCAGGAAATCCACCGGCAGCACTTTTAAACTCCAAGTCATCACTCTCTACACTATTCAAAAGTGAATCCAGATAATCCTCGAAGTTTAATCTATCACGTACTTCTAACATACTATTCTTTTATATTCTTAAACTAGATACCATCCAGATATCTCATAGGTTGCAAAGATACGAAAAACTATCAGAAAAGCAAAATTTTAGGGAAATAATCTTTCTTCCTTTATTGATACTTGCTTTTTTTTATCTATTTTCTTGCAAGTTTAAAGTATATTTCGTAATTTTGTAGCCAACAACATCATTATAGTTTTCATAAAAAATAAGAAATCCAATGAATATTCAAAAACTGAAATATAAATTCCATAGCGGAAAAAACAGCAAACCCTGGTATTACATCAAGGAATACGCCCGTCTTTATACTCCTGCCTGCATCCTGATATGGAGGGGACAGCGTTTACTAGCCAAAGCCAAGAAACGCAAAGATTATGACTATATTCTAAGCCGAGTAAACTACTACAACAAGCTTACAGAAAACAATCTTCATCTCAACAAAAATCTGTGGGAAAAGAAAGCTGTAAAAGTTGCAGAACAGCCGATGACCCGCCAGAAGGTATATTATCTGGATACTTTGGAATATGCCCGCTGTTTTGACGGCAATAACAAATGGAATCTCCTCCCTGGTGACATCACGTATGTGGAAGATATTCCTACTATTGTAAAGAGCCGCCCGATTCATGGAGAAAACCAGAACTCTGTATTGCTCAAGATGGACAAGGTGCGCCATTTCATCTTCGTAAAGGACAAACTTTCGTTTGCTGAAAAGAAAGACCAGGCTATCTTTAGAGGAAAAATAGCCTGCAAGGACATCCGTGTGCAATTCGTAGAGAAGTTTTTCGGTAATCCTCGCTTCGATATCGGAACCATAGATCTGATTAAGCCAGAATGGAAGAGCGACAAGATTTCCATCTACGACCATCTGAAGTACAAATACGTGATGGCTCTGGAGGGAAATGACGTAGCAAGCAATCTGAAATGGATTATGTCTTCCAATTCCATCGCCGTGATGCCTAAGCCATATTACGAAACTTGGTTTATGGAAGGTACTCTGAAGCCAGACTATCATTATATAGAAGTAAAGCCTGATTTCTCTGATCTTGAGGAAAAGATGGACTACTATACTGCTCATCCAGATGAAGCGCAAGCTATCATCAACCACGCTCATGAATATGTAGAGCAATTCAAGGATAAGCAGCGTGAGGATATCATCTCGCTGATGGTTCTGGACAAGTATTTCTCTCTATTAAAATCCAAAGATTAAGCAACTTAACAGGTTCTTTAAATAAGAAAAGGTAAAATCAGAAAAGCCCCTTCAGCCTTCCAAGTTTTCATATACCTGGAATACAGAAGGGGCTTTTTGCATTTATGATTCCTTCCACACTCTTCTCTTCAGCCGAATTACATTGGCAGTAATACCAAGGCGACATTTTTTAGATGAAACCACCACTAAACAGCGGATTATAGATTTTTGAGAGCTTGCAATATTAAAGAACGGAACTTGCAATATTAAGCCGTGAACTTGCAATATTAAGCCACGAGCTTGCAATATTAAGAGCCGAGCTTGCAATATTACTTGGTATATTTTAACTAGAGCATGGTATATTAGAGTCTGAGCTAGCTATATTAAGTCACGAACTTGCAACCTTAGAGACCAGAGCTTGCAACCTTAAAGACTAGAACTTGCAACCTTAGAGACTAGAACTTGCAACCTTAGGGACCGGAAGTTGCAACCTTACGGAACGGAAGTTTACAATATCCTTCTGTTTTTTCGTCAATAGCACTCTTTTAGTATCATGGTCTTCGACTTGGCTACTTTTTCCTCACCAAACCATGATGACAAATTCCAGTGTCTTGTCTTATTTAGCCTTTAACTCTTCCGTATTTCACGTAAAAATTCGCGTAATTGATTTTAAATTACGCGACCCACATCCTTATGATTATCAGGCAGTTAAAACTAATTCTCGGGTAATTCTCGGGTAATTCTCGGGTAATTCTCGGGTAATTCTCGGGTAATTCTCGGGTAATTCTCGGGTAATTCTCGGGTAATTCTCGGGTAATTCTCGGGTAATTTACGTCAACTTCCACTCTCTGTTTTTGGTTGTTTTAATAGTTCCTGCAATACGAAGTCTTTTCAACAAGTTACTTATTTTGGTTACTTTCTGTTCATCACTCAGCACATCAGACAACTTATCTTTAAGCAATAAATCGATATCTTTTCTAGATGCCGTACCAAACTTCTCAAGATAGTTAAGAATCAACTTGCGGAAATAGTCATCATCAAAACTTTTGTTCTTAACATACTGACTCTTTAAATCAGAATTCTTACTTGCTGCCACAACTTCGTATGACAGATAATACTTTGGCTTTCGTCCTTCTATAAACTTACATTTACGCAGATACTTTGCCTGAATATCACCAATAGACATTCCCTTCTGCACTTTATCTAAAAGCATAATATCATTCAAGCTAAGGTCAGGATTAGCAGAAAGAATCTTAGCAAAATTCTCATCCTTCACTTTACCTTCAATAGTGAGCTTCACCTTTCCATCTGATAAATCATACTCAGGAAGGGGGAAGAATCTAACACTTTGCTTTAAGAACATCTTACGAATACCGCCACCTTCTGTCTCTATCATATTCAGGTTTCGCATAGCTTCCACCAAAAAACGGTTACGATAAATAGACTCCGGACAATCACTCTCCACAACTTCCTCTATGCTCTTTGGCAAGAAATGACCGTAATTCTGAAATATAAGATGATCATCCTCATATTCTACAACATCTATTCTGGCACATTTGGTATAATCCTGATGAGCAATAGCATTGTTCAGTGGCTCACGAATATTGAACATATCATAGCGGAGCATCTCGTCTGGAAAAAGCGTATTAGGACGCACCAAACGATATTTCACATTTCTCACCTTATTATACAATCTATCCACAGACAAAAGCAAAGGAATAGAAAAGACATCATAGTCCTTGTTCAGAGGTTCGCCAACAACTCTAAGAGACCATCGTATCTTTGCCACATACGGACTAAGCAAATGCTCAGAATCTTCTTTACCTAGCAACACCAAAGTGGCACGGGTAATCTTGCCACGAATCGTTAGTTTTGCCTTATCCAAGAACTTTGCATCATCCCATGTCTGCACCTCCTCCTTTTTCAAAGGATTTCGCTTAACAAACTCCTTTCTGGCTTTCTCGATTGCCTCTGCATCCAAATCATCTATAGTTGCATCTTCCACTATGACAGCACTCCAATCATCAGTCACTTCTATCTCTGATAAGATTGCCTGAAGACGATCGGAACGCATTTCCACCAATGAATCTCCAGTACGCTGCCATGCCTTATTATGTGCATAAACAGGCAACTTTGCATGATGTTTAGGAATTGTCAATACCCAGACGATTTTTGCGGTATCATCAGCTTTCAATTCCATAATATCAAAATCCTCCAAAGGAAGATTTCTACATTTCTCTGCAATTCGAGCTTTGGCCGACTCGACATTATATGAACCAAGATTCTGAATGCCGATAACCTGAAACGTACCATCCTCTACACCAATAATAAGAGAACCTCCATTCATATTGGAAATGGCTGACACGTAAGATACCACATCATCAGCCTCATGTCCACAGAGGCTATTCTGCAGATTCTTATACTCTTTCCATTCACAAGACTCGTTTTCCTCAGGAAAGCGAACGCCTATATATTCTCTGATTTCTTGTTCTGTCATTGCCTAATTGCATTATTATGTTTGATCGCGTTAACTATAGATTGCAAAGGTACGAAAAACTATCAGAAACGCCAAATTATTTGAAGACTATCTTGCTTCAGATTTTTCCGACACCTTGAAATTCTCTTATGCTTCCTTCCACACTCTTCTCTTGAGCCACAACGCCAAAATAGGGTCGCTCATTTCCAGATGCTTAGGTGCTGATATCGTAATCAGGTCTTTCACCATCAAGGATTTCTTGAGGCGGGTAACATTGGCGGCAGTACCCAAACGATAGGTTTCCAATATTGCCGTCTGAGTGAAGCCGGTATGTACTCCATTGGTGATGGCATGCAGGAAATTCATCTGATAGGCAGAAAGGTCTTCGGTCTGTTGGATAAACAAGGGCTCACAGGCATCCAGCAACCTGTCTATTCCATATTTCAAGTCCTCTTCTGTAGCTGCTGATTCATCTTGCACACGCAGCCATACAAACCATGCCAACTGCTGTACATAAGAGGAATACCTATCTGTTACCTGACAGATTTCTCGAGCCAACTCTTCTGAGATATGCTTGCCGGTAGATTCGAAACGCTGACTGATATACTCCACCCAGTCTTTCTCGCTAATCTTGTTCAGATAGAAGAAATCTCCAAAGCGATAAAATGGGTAACTGGCATTCTGGAACATCTGTTCCATCATGTGTTTCTTGCTTCCATAAAGGCAGTAAGAAACATGGCTCTGTAATTGCCATACGCTGCGGAGCTTCTTCTGGAAGGTCAAGGAATCAGGAAAATCACCTATCTGCTGAAATTCATCGATACAGACTACTATATGACAACCTTTTGACCGAGCTATCATTTCAGAAAGTCTCAAAACTTCTTCTGTCGTATTGTTACCAGCATTATACTCCAACGCCAAAGAGAAATCTGTCAAAGGATCTTGTCCGATACTGATTTTTGGAACGAAACGGCTTAAGAATACCTTGGCATTCTCCATCCATTCTTCCCATTTTGAAGAAGTAGCCCGAACCACAGCCGTGGCAAAAGCATTGATAAAATCATTCTCCGAACGACAGCCAAAGGCATCTATACGAGCTATCCTGATGTCCTCGCTCTCAACGAGCGAACACACCTTATCCACCAATGAAGTCTTACCCATACGACGAGGTGAAATCAATATCGTATTCACTCCATACGTAAAGTTCGCCTTCAGGCGTTCTGTTTCCTCTCTTCGATCGGTGAAAGAATCCCCCTCCACACGAACACCGAACACAAACGGAGCTTCTTTACTTTTTCTCATAATCACTACCTTATTTTATACTATACAGCTTTTCTTCTGCAAAGATAGCAAAAAAAAACAAATTAAACAAGGTTGTTTTAAACAAAGTTGTTTGAAATCATCACTTTTATTACGAATTAACTAATAATCAATGGATTACGGGTACTACGCCAAAGAACTAAACGGGGTAATTTTTAAAACACGGACAAATTGAATTTGTCCGGATGGTTGTCCGATAGCTTTGTAATCAAAAGAAAATCAGCAAGTTATGAGCAGCCAGGCAATTTGTCCGGACAAATTCAATTTGTCCGTGTTATTTTTTTATGAGAAAGAAAGAAGAAGAAAAAGGAGGTCACGGATTGAGACGAGAACCTGTTATCCGAGAAGCTATAATACGGCATTCGAGAAACAATGATTTAGCACATAAGAACCTATGTTTTCTGACCCACAAAACTATGACTTAGATTTTTTAATACAATTTGCCCCGAATGACTGCTGAATTTCGGGCCTTATCACACGGTCAAATTTGGCGGTTACAGAAGATAGTCGTATTTTTGCCGCCGTTTATCGGATATTCCGACAAACTAACTTTTAAACATTAAATAATTATGGAGAATAAGATTGTTAAAAACATAGAGAACCTTTTAGCCGCTAAGGCAAGTACACAACCACTTTACGAATTCCCTGTAGACCAGCTTCCACTCGGACTCCGCGACTCGCTCTCTGGCGTAGCTGCAGAGGCACGCGTGCCTGCCCTCTTCTCTGCCCTTCCTATTGCCGCAACCTACGCAGACCGTCTGAAGGCGAAGTATTGCGACGGCAGCGAGACTCCGATGGCTCTCATGTCTATCATCATCGGCGAGCAGGCATCGGGTAAGGGGGTATGCCGCCGCATCGAGAACATCTGGGCGAAGAAGATGGATAAGGACGATGAGAAACCTCGTGAAGACGAAGCCTGGTACCAGCAGCACAAGGGCAAGAAGGGTGTAGTGGATCCGAAGCCTTGCATCCGTCACATTGGCGATACCATCTCGAAGTCGGCTCTGATGCGTCGTCAGCTCTGTGCTGACGGTCACACCATGTATATGTTCAGCGAGGAGCTCGGTTCGATGAAGAGCGTTTGGAAGGTGTTCGGCGACTACTTCCGTAAGGCGTTCGACCAGAGCGAGGTGGGGCAGGACTACATCACAGCCACCAGCGGCGTAACCCACGCCCAGCTCAACTTCACCGGCTGCTGTACCCAGAACATCTTCCAGAAGTTCTTCACCGATGATAACATCGAGGATGGCTCTTCTTCAAGAATGATGCTCGCCAAGATGCCCGATACATCCTTCGCACCCCTCAGTCAGCACCACGGCTACACCGAGGAGGAGCAGGCCAACATCCTCAAGGCGGTAACTCTCCTTGAACGTAGTCACGGCGTGATGGAGCTGCCTCGTATGTGCGAGGAGTTCTGCCAGTGGCTCGAAGCGAAGAGACAGCTTGCCCTGGCGAATGCCGACCGTGTGATGGATGTGTATCGTCGCCGTTCTGCCGTCATCGGCTTCCGTTGTGGCGTCATCTTCCACATCCTGGAGCAGACCGGAGAGGAGACTGATGCCTGCATCCGTTTTGCCAAGGCTGTAGCCGACTACGTGCTCGCCATGCAGATGGAGATGTTTGGCTTGCGTCTCGACAAGCAGCAGCAGGACAACGAGGCTATCCCTGTCTATAAGTCTCGTAACACCCTGCTCTTCGCCCAGCTCCCTGAGCAGTTCACCCTCTTCGATGCCAGCCGTGAGCGTGGCGACGGAGCCAGTCGTGAAACCATCCGTAAGATGATAAGCCGTTGGACCAAGCGTGGTCTCTGCAAGAAGCTGAAAGGTGGCGACACCGAAATCTGGCAGAAGCTTACCCTCTCAGCATAAAGTCTCTTGAATCTCCTAAAACAGTTAATCCCCCATCACGCTTTGGCTGCGTGGTGGGGGATTACTGTTTATATAGTTTTTCTGTATTTTATTGAGGTAAGATGTTGCAGTATTCCCGTTTGAACCAGAGTTCGAAGACGGGGTCAACCATATTGAAGCCATCGCCCGATTTCTCAATAAAGTCTCTTTCTACAAGAGTCTTTTTGTTCTTGGTGATGGTGCGTGGAGCACCGAGTCCATATTCTGCTACTACCTGTTGGGCATTGAAATGAGTCTCCCCCATGCAGACGGCACGCAGGAATGCTATCTGAGAGGCAGGCATGCCATCAATATCGGTAATGAACATATCGGCATTGGTATCCAGGAGCTTGGTGAGCTGTGACTGATAGATTTCCTCTGTCACCTCTGTTGCCGTACGTGTCCAGATGAGAAAGCAGAATTGCTGCATGTACCATGAATGGCATTGCACGGCATTGCAAATTCGCTCTATCATATCATCGCTGATAGACTTGCCGTGATTGTAGAAACTGTCGTGAATAAAAGGTTTCCAGTATTCCTTGGCTATCTTCTTCAAGGTCATCATCTGTCCAAAACGATAGAATGGATTCTTCGAGTTGCCGAATATATCCATCATCATATGGCGTTTACTGCCATAGAGACAGTAGGTCGTACTGTGTTGTCCTTGCCATACCGAACGCATGGTTCCTTCCAGTCTCTTCCAGTCGGGCAGGTTTGCCAATTGTTGGAACTCATCAATACACACGATGACATGGATGCCTTTTGCCTTGGCAATCTTTTCTGGTAGATTGAGAATTTCCTCAGCACTTTCCTTCAAAGGTTTGAAGTTTAGATTTACTTCTACGGCATTCACCGGGTCGCTATTGATGGTAAGGCTTGGAGATATGGATTGGACGAACTTTACGATGTCGGCCCATCTCTTTTCCATCGTGGAAGAAACTCCTTGGAGTATTGCACTTGCAAACTTGTTGTAGAACTCTTCCTCGGAGAAAATCTTGAAGGCATCCAGATAGCATACTCTTATGTCCTTCTGCTCTTGCTTCAGCTCTTCCATTGCTGCTTTGACAAGTGAAGACTTGCCCCATCGTCTTGGAGAAATCAGCATCACGTTGATGCCTCCTCCAAGAAAAGTCTTGAGGTCTCTTCTATCTTCGATTCTATCAATGAAATATTCATTTTCTGCGATAGAACCATATTCAAATGGTATCTTGTTCATATGCTTAAAGTCTTGATTCTCTGCAAAGTTACAAAATTATACCCAAAGGTATTATACCCTAGGGTATAATTTATGAAACTTTATATTTTATCTCCATCAGAAACAGTAAATCCCCCATCACGCAGCCAAAGCGTGGTGGGGGATTTCTGTTGTTTATTGCTGATGTCGCTCGATATATTCAGCAGCCTGGATATTCGAGAACACATAGTTCTTCAAATCCTGGAACTTAGATTCCTGCTTGGTTTCCTTCAGATTGCCATTCGGTAACACATCATAGCAGAAACTGCGATTCATCGACGGATTATAGATGAAGCAACGCTGATGGTCTCTTGCCACAATCTGGTTATCTGCTGAATAGAATACCATCGGGCGCTGCTGCTTCAGCAGATCCACTCCGAAGCCCTCGTACTCATAATTCAGATTCATCAGACCGAAAAGCGTAGGCATCACATCCACCTGCATGCCCAAGCCCGCATACTGCTGCTGCGGAACACCAGGACCGAAGATGATGAGCGGAATGTGGTTGTAAGACTGCGGCAACTCGCCCTCGCTTTTACCCACCAGCTTGCCATGGTCTGCCTGAATCACGAATATCGTGTTCTTATACCAAGGCTCCCGGCTTGCCTTCTTCAGAAAATCGCCTATCGCCCAGTCGGCATACTCTACAATCTGCGTTTCCTTCTCCTTGGTCTTCGGCTTGAAGAAATCAGGAATGATATATGGCGGATGATTGCTCACGGTGAGGATGGTAGCCATGAAAGGCTTGCCCGTCTTCGCCTTCTGGTTGATGGTGTTAAGGGCGTAGCCCATCTCGAAATGGTCGCTCACGCCAAAGCTGTTCACCACCTCGCTCTTAGGATAGTTCTCCTGAGAGAAGATGTCATCGTAGCCATTGGTCTGGAAGAAGGCCTTCATGTTGTCATACTGCGCCTCGTGGGTCATGAAGAACATGTTCTCGTAGCCATACTGCTTCAATACCGTAGCGATACCCTTGCGGCGTGGAGTTACCGTTCCCTTCATCAGGTTTCGGAACATGAGGGCTGGGAAACTGTAGAGCGTAGCCGTCATACCGTGGTTGGTATGGATGCCGGCACTATAGAAGTGGGTAAACGCCAGAGAATGATTGTAGAGCGAATCGAGCGTTGGGGTGAGCGGCTGCTGATTGCCGAAAGTGCCCAACAGGTTTGCCGACATCGACTCCATCAGTATCACCACCACGTTAGGATGATTCTTCTTTGCAGAAGATTGCCCCATCTTGATCACCAGGGAATCATTTACCACCTCACGCTTCAGAATATTCGTGCTATCCACCTTTCCCGTGATACCGAGCCACTGGCGGGTATTCGTGATAGCCTCAGCGTATGGCATGAGATGCAACTCCTTATTCTCCTTGCGCATATCGTCGAGCGCAGAAGTTAGAAGATTGAATGCCGGATTGATGCCAAGCTGGTTGAGGAAAGAATCCTCGCAATAGTAAGCCTGGCTCACCTTGATAGGGTTATAGCCCATTCTGCCACGGATGCCGAAGAGACAGGCACCTATCATCGCAGCAGAAATAAGGAAACGGCTGACAACCAGCACCAGATGCATATTATCCTTAGGCAACTGGAAGAGCCCCTCGAAGTAGCGGCGCAGACGGATAAGCGCATAGATGAACGCCCCCGTGAATACGAAATAGAGGGCGATATAGAGCCAGTAGGAAGACTCCTGCAAGAGCATGCCCGATGTGGTGGCTACATAGCCGAACCACCCGAAGATGCTGGAATTGATGTTCTTGAAGAAATACTGAAAATAAGGAGTATTGGCTGCCGAAGGCATGAAGGCGATGGCAAACCATACCGCATACCAGATGTTGATGCCACGCAGCAAACGGCGATGACACCACCCCAGGCTGGCTGCTATCAGGAGCACAGCCACAGGCAATACCGAAATATAACAAGCTATGACATTGTCAAACCATACACCCTTGACAAACGCCATTACCCTACTCGCCTCTGCATCAACAATCATGCCATGCAGGGCGATGAATTCTACCAATCTGAACAGAGTCATCACCAGTAATGCCAATACATGCACCGAAAGGAGATACCCAAAAGCCTTAAAATATCGTTTCATTTTTATTCTACTTTAGAAATCGGGTGCAAAGTTAATAATTATATCCCAATAAAAGCAAAATTTCCTGCCTTATTCTGTCTATAAACGAATAATTATATGTAACTTTGCAGCCAAAATAACATAATAAGACTTCGATAAGACATGAACATCAAGTACAACAAAGCCCTATGGCTCATCATCATCCTGGCTATCGTGATGATGATTCCGTTCCTCGGACTCACAGATTTCAATACCAAAGGAGAGCCTCGCGAGGCTGTGGTTGCCTACACCATGCTGGAACATGGCAACTGGATTCTGCCTATCAACAATGGTGGCGACATCCCTTACAAACCACCATTCTTCCACTGGAGCATCGCTTTCTTCAGCCTCTTCATCGGCCATGTAAACGAGTTCACCTCCCGTTTGCCATCTGCCGTATCGCTGGTATTGATGACCATCGGCGGTTTCGTGTTCTATGCCAAACGCAAGAACACCCAGACCAGCCTCATCGCAGCCATCCTCACGCTCACCGCTTTCGAGGTGCACCGTGCGGGTATGAACTGCCGTGTAGATATGGTGAACACCGCCTTTATGGTGGGAGCCATATATCTGCTCTACCGCTGGTGGGAGAAAGGAAAGCACCAGCTGCCTTGGCTCGCCATCCTCTGTATGAGTGGCGCTACGCTTACCAAAGGTCCTGTGGGCATCATCCTGCCTTGCTTTGTGATGGGCGTATTCATGCTTACCCAGCGAGAGAACTTCTGGGGCATCGTATGGCGCATGGCTCTAACCGCCCTGCTCTCGCTCATCATCCCATTTTGCTGGTATTATGCAGCCTATCTGCAAGTTGGCGACGAGTTCCTGCGCCTGGTGAAGGAAGAAAACATCGACCGCTTTACCGGCAAGATGGTATACGAATCGCACGAGAACCCGGCGTGGTACAACCTGCTTACTCTCATTACAGGCTGGTTGCCTTACACCTTATTATTATTGTTCTCGCTCTTCATCCTGCCATGGAAGAAGTTCTCGAAGAGCCGTTTCCTGGAGAATGCGAAGAAGGCTACTCCGCTGCAGGTATTCACCTGGCTCGCCTTCCTCCTGGTACTCTTCTTCTACTGCATCCCAAAGAGCAAGCGCAGCGTTTATCTGCTGCCATGCTATCCGTTCATGGCTTATCTCATCGCCGAATACATCGTCTGGATGATGAAGGAGAAGATGGGAGCCTTGAAGGTTTATGCCGGAGTGATTGCTTCGATAACCCTGATTCTCAATATCGCCCTGCTGGTGGTAAAAAAGGGTTGGGTGCCAGAAAGCATCTTCCACGGCAAGCATGCCATAGACAATATCGCTATGCTCCATGCGCTCGAAAACAACGATTTGCTCATCCCATGCAGCATCTTTATGGTTATCACTTTGGGGGGAGTTTACCTCATCTTCCGGGCACTCAAGAAGAAGAATTCAGGCAATATTGTTTCGTATACTCTTGCCACCATAGTGGGACTCTTCCTGATGCTCGACTCCAGTCTGCAGCCACCTGTGCTCAACACGAAGGCCGATAAGCATCTGGCACCGGTTATCGAGAAGAAGTTTGATACCAATAAACTCTATTCTTATATAGCGGTAGATATGCTGCATTTCTTCAGCCTCAACTTCTATCTGGGCGATAAGATCCAGCAGTTTGACAAGGTGCTGCCACAAGATGGCGTGCTGATGATTCCGGAAGAACACATGCCTGACTTCCTTGAGAAATATGGTAAGGACTATACCTTCCAGAAGGTTTGGGAAATAAGAAAGACGGTAGAATGGCACAACAAGGTAGGCTTCTACCGGTTTGTAAAGACAAGCGCCAATATCGCACTCAACAAATGAGTAGTGAGTAGTGATTAATGATTAGATACAGAAATAGCATCGAGACTTATAATCCCGATGCTATTTTTGTATCTATCAAATTGATATTCTTCTTATATTCTTTAAATTATACTCTTTCTTCGATAAAGTATCGAGGGCGGCGCTTCACCTCTGTATAAATCTTGCCGATATATACGCCCGTAATGCCTACGCCCGTGGTGATGATGCCTCCGATAAACCACATGGAAACAAGCATGGAGGTCCAACCCTGGATGGTCTTGCCCTGGAAATATTCTACCAAGGCAAAGATAATCATGATGACTGCCACCAAAGTCATCGCCAAACCCAGGAAGGTGATAAACCTAAGAGGTGCTACGGAGAACGAAGTGATGCCATCTATGCTGAAACTCAGCATCTTGGTAAACGGATACTTGCTCTCACCCGCCTCACGAGCCTTGCGATCGTAATAGACGAATCCCTCCCGGAAACCCAACTGGCGTACGATGGCTCTAAGGAAGAGATTGCGCTCTGAATACTGCATCAGCGCCTTTAGGGTGCGATTGGTCATCATGCGGAAATCGGCATGATTGTAAACCGTCTCCTTATCCACACTCTGCATCAGCTTATAAAAAGCCTGGGCGGTAAAGCGCTTAAAGAAGGTATCGGTCTTGCGCTCCTTGCGCACACCATAGATGATATCCTTGCCTTCCTGCACCTGGCGCACCATATCGATGATTACATTTTCATCGTCCTGCAGGTCGGCATCGATACTTACCATCGCATCGCAATGGTCTACCGCAGCTTCCATACCTGCCCAGAGCGCATTCT
The DNA here is from genome assembly GCF_977051555.1 of Segatella sp. NCBI lineage: Bacteria > Pseudomonadati > Bacteroidota > Bacteroidia > Bacteroidales > Prevotellaceae > Segatella > Segatella sp. The sequence continues at coordinate 21,478 of NZ_CDRSSE010000006.1, read as the reverse complement.
GATGGCCCCGGTTATGCGACAGTTTGATGCCATGCACATACCCATGTTCCTTGGCAGCATCCGAAATCATCTGCCAAGTATGGTCACGACTGCCATCGTCGACAAGCAGCAGTTCTGTGTCGGCATCAGTCTCTTTCTTAATCTTTCTGATCAATGCCCCCAGCACATCTAAGGTCTTAGGCAGCACTTCTTCCTCGTTATAACAAGGGATAACTATCAATATCTTCATTTGTAAGCCAGTATTTATTCAGATGCAAAAGTAACTCATTTTTTCTATTTAAACAAGAAAAACGTTTAATATTTTTTATTCTTGATATATATTTCCCGTTTTTCTCCATTCTTTCTTACCATTTCCACTTTACCTGTATCTCCAGATCGGTTTGCGAAGAGCGGGAGATTTCCTGCAAACCAGAAGAGATGTGAGAGCGGTCGAAATAATCGGTTGTACCCAATTTGGCGATAAGCAGCAGATGGGAACCTATCTCTGAGCGTGCCACCAAGGCATAACGGATGCCCTCGCCGTAGTAGCTGCCGAAACTCATCTGATAGAGCAGACCGGGCTCATAAACATAGATACGGGAGGCGAAATCGGAAGTATGAAAATAGCCCAGGCAGCCTCTCAACGTTCCTTTCAACTGCTTCTTCCATTTCCATTCCCATCCTATATGCTCGCTCACCATATAGCCTTTACTAAGTTCATCGCCCTCATTCTTCATTGCGCTTTCTGCCTGGCTCATCGTATAGTCGAAACTGGTTTTGGCGCTCCATCGTTTTTGGGATATTGTGGCATAGAGGCGCAGACGGCCGGTCGTGGTTCCCGCCTTATCCTTATAACGGAACCTTCCTCCTACCGTCAGCACTCTTGAAGGCTGGAAGAGAATATTCACCAGATTATCCCAACTCTGTGTGCTCTCCCTGGTCTGGTACTTAGGCCAGGCGAAATAGGCGAAATCGCTATAGGCTGTGATACTCCAATGATGGGCAGGAATCCAGGTAAAGCCCAGATATACGCCGTTTTCATCCTGCACATCGCTCCCCTCGGAAAAGCTGTTGCTGAAGAGAGAATAATATCGGGCAGAATAGAACCTGTGAAGAGCCATGAGCGTGAAATGGTCGGAACAGAGATAGGAGGCTGCATTGAGCGTGGCTATGGAACCGCAATCGCCCGTAGCCGTTTCGCCGGAGAGGGTGAGGCGATGGGAGATGTAACCATAGCTGATGCTGGCATTCCAGAAGGCATTCCCCTCTGGAGCAAAACGCTTGTAAAGCTGGCTTTTATTAGGCGTGAGCGGAAGGGAAAAAGAGGTATAAAAGGCTGTACCTCCGATGTGCCAGCCCTGATGTCGGTAACTGATGTTGCCTCCCACAAGTGTATTGGATGCTATCTTCTGTTTGGCAATCTCATTCACCGTGCGATGCAAACCGGTCTTCAGGATGGTCTTGATGCCCCCGCCGTCAGCAGAAAGCGTAGCATCTATCTGGCGATAAGAAAGAAAGCCGGTCAGTTCCAGTCCTTTTAATAAGGTATAGGTGGCTGCTGCGCCTTGCAGATAATTAGCAGAGGAGCGGGAGGAATGACCGCGGATGATGCAGGAAGATGATCTGCCCAAGGTGGTTAAGGCTGAGAGTTTGCCGAAGCCGAAATCATTATTGAGTATCAGTCCTAATCCTGCGTTCAGTCTGTATCTGCCCAGGGTGATATTCTTCCATCTGCCCAAGTTCTTTACCTGAAGATAGAAGGAATAGAAGTCGTAACCCATCGTGTTCCTGCCTCCGAAGAATGGTTCGCCGGCATCCTGAGAAGCTACGAATCCCAGCTTGACGGAATTGCCGTAGCGAAACTGGTAGCGCAGTCCGTGCTTATAAGGATAACCCAGATAGCCGCCAGTTCCGCTCGCATCGCCCTTGCGCTCATAAAAAGGAACCTTCAGCATGCCCATCACCTCGTGCTTGCCATACTGGGCGATGTTTTTAAGACTGGGGAAAGCCGGCTTGCTCCCGTCATCGGCCACATAGAAGAAACAACTCATCAGCTGGCGCTGGTACCAGTCGATGCTGCTTATCAGGGTAAGCTCGCTCATACTCTTCAGCTGGCCATAGCGGTAAATATAGAACAGGATGTCTTCTACCTGCGATGCAGTAAGAAACGGCATGCGCTCCAGTTCTTCTCTCGTTGCCGTATTCAGATTGACGGGATGCTGCGCCATCTCCTCCAAATCTTCTTCATAATCCTGCCAGGCTACATACTCGAAATCTTCGGATGAAGAAAGGTCGGACAGCAGTTGCTGCCAAGGGGGCGAAGCGGAAAGAGAATCTTCAGGTGCGGCGCCCTGTTCTGAAAGAGAGGAAGATTGGGCTTGAGCCCATGAGGCACAGAAGATTTGGGAGCTGCCTACGAGAAACAGTTTCAACAAGAGGGATGTTATGGAATGAGCATGCTTCATCTGCAGTAGGCACTTCATTTATTAAATTAAGACAAAGTTACTGCTAAAATATGAAAAAGAGAAAGAAAAAGCCAAGAATCTTTCTCAATTTGAGAAATAATCTGTAATTTTGCGGCGTAATTAGTAACACAAAGGGGCTTACACCTCTTTATATATAGAAGAAGCTCCACGAAAAAAGGAGCTGGCCAAAGAACTTTGAGGAGATTTACATGAAACAGAAAATATGCTTTTTACTGGCGATGCTCTTCTGCATCACCCTGCAAACCATGGCGCAGACCGATGGCGACAACCCTGAAGACAGGGAGGTGGACATGGATACTCCTACCTTTGAACCGATGGTGAAGGTAGGAAAAGTGCTCCTGGATCATGACAGCGTGCAATATGTTCAGGTGAACAACGTGTACGTTTATCCGCAGCCGGTATTCAAGAACGCCAAGGAGCGAATGGCTTACAACCGTTTGGTATACAACATCAAGAAGGTGCTGCCGATAGCCAAAGAGGTAAGAAAGATTATCATCGAAACGGGTGATTATCTGGAAACGCTGCCTAACAAGAAGGCAAAGGACGCACACATGAAACTGGTGGAGAAAGGTATCAAACAGGAATATACCCCAAGAATGAAGAAACTCACCTATGCACAGGGTAAACTCTGCATCAAACTGGTATATCGTGAGTGCAATTCCTCATCCTATCACCTGATTCAAGCCTTTCTGGGTCCTATCCGTGCCGGATTCTATCAGGCATTTGCAAGCCTCTTCGGTGCCAGCCTCAACAAGAAGTACGACCCGAACGGCGTTGACAGATTAACAGAAAGAGTGGTAAGACAGGTAGAATCGGGGCAGATTTAACCAGCTCATCTTATTCAGAAAGCTCATACACTTAGGTATAAAAGCATTTCCTGTCAATAGGAATTGCTTTTATACCTAAGTTTTTTTGTTGATACAAGCAGAAGAAATCTCCATTCATAGACGTTGAACCGCCGTTCAGTGTCTTTGAACCGACATTCAATGTCTTTGAACGGCGGTTCAATGTCTATGAACGAAGATTTAAACAGGCTGAAAAAAGAAATGTTCCTAAGAAAAGCAACAACTTTTCCTAGGAACATTTCCTTTTATATTCGAATGGGATGCCCACCTATTCCTCAGTATAAAGCACCTGAATCATAGTCTGGCCAACCGCCTTAAGCACATTCTTATCCAGATGAGCCATATCATCGCTCACGGTGTGCCAGGTAGGACCGAAACTGCTCTGCTGACAGTCTGGATAATAAGCAATCACATCTACAGTAGGAATCTTAGCCTTCTCGTTAACCGGAATATGATCATCAGTAATCATTCCGCCATCGCTCTTAGGGAAGTAAGAGCCGAAACCAGCCTGACGGGCTGCAGCCCAAACCTTCTTCACGATGCCACCGGCATACTGCATAGACATACCTTCACGATAGAACTTGGCTCCCTGTCCGCCCACCATATCGAGGAGGATTCCGAAACGAGGATTATATCCCTCAGGCTTGTTCTCACTCCAGTACTGGGCACCCAAAGCCCAAGTATCGCCATCGTCCTGAACATCAGCCCACTGAGGTGTTCCCCAGTCTTCTGTATCGAAACATACGAAATCTACGCCGATGTTAGGATTCAGCTTCTTGTCTGCCTGAAGCTGGCGGGCTATCTCCAACATGACGGCTACTCCGCTGGCTCCATCGTTGGCAGCCATTACAGGCTTGCGCCAGTTGGTGCTGTCGGGGTCGTTGTCAGCCCAAGGACGGCTGTCCCAATGAGCACAGAGCAAGATGCGGGTTTCAGCCTTCGGGTTGTAATGGGCGATGATATTGGTATTCTTCAGGATGGTACCATCATAGCCCTTGAGGTCAGCCTTCTGGGTTTCTACCTCACAACCAAACTGCTTGAACTTGCTCACAATCCATTCGCCACACTTGTCGTGCGCCTCGCTGTTCATGACGCGAGGACCAAAATCGCATTGTGCGGCACAATAAGCCAACGCCGAATCAGCATTAAAGGCAGGACCTACAGGATTCAGCTTCTCTGCTTCCTCTACTTCCTGGATTTCCGGCGAACTGGTGTTGGCATTCTTATAGCTGATAGCTCCAGCTACCACTCCGGCAGCAACTACCAAGCCTAAAATTATCTTCATTTTCTTCGTCATAACATTAATGTTTAAAGTTCTGCACCTGCGTCATCACTCTGAGCCAGTTGCCTCCCCAAATCTTGACAATATCCTGCTCGCTATATTTGCGGCGCAACAGCTGAAGGGTGAAATTGATGAGTTCAGAAGAGTCGGCGAGACCTCTGATGCCGCCGTCTCCATCAAAGTCGGTACCCAGACCTACATGGTCGATACCCATCACATCGATGGCATGCTCAAGATGGGCGATAGCGTCCATGATGTCGGCTTCACCCTCTTTACGCAGGAATCCGTGATAGAGCGTGGTATGAGCCACACCACCCTTTGCTGCGAGGGCACGCATCTGGTCATCGGTCAGATTGCGGGGCACATCGCAAAGCGCACGGCTGCTGCTATGACTGCAGACAATAGGCGTCTGGCTGATATCAAGTGCATCGTAGAAACTCTTCTCGCCACCATGACTCAAATCTACCATGATGCCCAGGCGGTTCATCTCACGAATCACCTTCTCGCCAAAACTGCTCACACCATTATGGGTATTGCAGCCACGGGCACTATCGCAGATGTCATTATCGCCATTATGGCAGAGCGTGATATAAACGATGCCGCGCTGGGCGAAATGCTTCACGTTACTGATATCGTGCTCCAAGGCGAGACCGTTCTCTATGCCGAGCATGATGCTCTTTCTGCCTTTCCGCTTATCGCTGTAAAGATCGGCAGGAGTGCGGGCTATGCTGAGATACTGTCTGTTCTTACTCACAATCTCTTCAATCTTATCGAAGATGAGGTCGGCATACTGCGCAGGACCCTTTACATCGAAAGCCACCTTGCTGCTGAAGCTCTCGCCTATCTGAGGCTGTGGCAGGTAAGCCACCATCGTGGTAGCATCCTGATGACCGTCGGTCATCTTATGGAGATCAACCAGGATGCGGGAATCGCGATGATCAAACCTGATGCCTTGAGGGAAGAACATCGGAGTATCACAATGGGTATCGAGCGTAAGGATGCGCTTATGCAACTGCTTGGCTGCATAAAAGTTGTTAGCCTGATTAACCAGCCATTGGAAAATCTTCAATCCTTCTTCCTCCAGCCATTCCGGATGCCATTGCACACCGAGAATCTGCTTATATTCGCTACTCTCTACAGCCTCGATAATATGGTCAGAAGATTTGGCGATGGTACGCAGATGCTTGCCCGGCTCGCTTACCGCCTGATGGTGGAACGAGTTGACAAAGATCTTCTCCTTATTATATATATTATATAAGGTGGAATCTTTCTTGATTTCTACGATGTGGGTAGGTTCGGTACGGTCGGCATCCTGGCTGTGCTTTACCAGCTGCTTGATATCCTGACACACCTTTCCGCCCAGCGCAATGGCGAGGGTCTGGATGCCCCGGCAGATGCCAAGCATCGGAATCTGACGGTTGAAAGCCAATCGGGTAATCATCAGTTCGGCAGCATCACGTTCCTGATTGATGTTGTGAAGACGGGGAGAAGGCTCTTCGCCCATCCACAGCGGATTATGGTCGCCGCCACCCGTCAGAATCAATCCGTCGAGATGCTCCAGGGTATTGACGATGACCTGAGCATCGGCAACAGGAGGAATAATGACCGGCGTACCGCCAGCCGCTATTACCTGCTTATAATAACGATCACGAAGCGTAGCATCGATACCTTCGTAATTGGCAGTAAGTCCAATTACAGGCTGATGCTTCGCTTCGGGAAATCTAGAGTATGCATCCTGGAGATGCGACTCTAAGTCAAATGTTTCCATTTGTTTTATCTTTCAATAAATAATGATTCAAGATCTTCTAAAAATCGTACTCAGGTATGGAGACTCTTATTAATCTTCATCCAGAAGTACAGGAATCTCACGCTTGATGCTCTGCTCAAGAGAGATGAGCGTTTCGGTAGAAACCACACCAGGGATAGCCTGGAGCTTATTGTTGAGCAAATCCATGAGCTGCTCGTTGTCGCGGGCATAAAGCTTGATCAGCATGGTGTATGAACCGGTTGTAAAGTGGCACTCTACGATTTCAGGAATGTTCTGCAAGCGCTCTACCACCTTTTTATACATATTACCGCGCTCCAAGTTCAAACCTACATAAGTGCAGGTAGAATAACCCAGGCTTTTAGGGTTTACATCAAAACCGCTACCGGTGATGAAACCATCCTCCATCAAGTGCTGAACGCGCTGATGGATGGCTGCACGAGACACGCCACATTCTGCGGCTACGTCTTTGAAAGGAATACGGGCATTCTTGGAAAGGATGCCGAGAATCTTTCTGTCTAGATTGTCTATTTTCTCCATTTCGTTATGTTTTATATTATTCAATATATAAGGTACTCTTCTATACCAGATAGCAAAATTAATAAAATCTATTGAAACAACAAACAAAATGCATGATTTTTTTGCAATATCCGTGCATTTAGTTGTTTTTTATACTGTTTTTAACCAAAAACCTTGGCATTTTGCTAGTTTTAAAAGAAAATAACGCCTAAAAAAACAAAAAATAGCAGAATGATGCTTTTAGTTTGAGTTTCAAGTGGTTGTGGCAGTCGTTGGCTTTAAGTGGCATAGACTAGGAAAAGCGAAAAACACAGATTGGAGAAATAGAAACGCTTTCAAATCATTACCTCGCAGAAACGCCCTAATAAGCATTTTTAACGGTGGCGGTTCATTTTGTAACTGACGAACTCCATGAGAAAGTGCAGCGAATGGAGGACTGTCACAGCCAGCAACTCGGTGATATGCAGCAGAAACACCAAGCAGAGGTTGCTGATTTGAAAGCAAGCACGCAACAGAGGTTTCTTTACTCAACGACATCATCAGCAAAGCCAAGCGTTGGTTCCCGATGTTGGAAGCACGCTTGCAAATGGAAGACCTGTGCAAGAAGATTGGTTTCACTGTCGAGCAGGTCAGAGTACTCCTTACAGGAAAGGCACTTAACTTTAGCGGTTCACTCTATTCCGAGGAGTACAGAAGGAAGTTCAATGTGGTGAATGCAGAAATCAAGATATTCTCTGATTCTACCAAGCCGAACCAACTGTTTTGTATATAAATAGACAGCCTATTGTTGAATGGTTCAAGGAGCAATGGAATAATCTGAAGCAAACACGTTGTCGATTTAAAATTTGATATACTTACTGCAAAGAAAAGTTCAAAAATCATTTTTGTTGCCTGTATTCCTGAAAATATCTTAATTTATTTGGTGGTTTGACAAATATTGCTTAATTTTGAGGCGGTTTTCATGAAATTTGCAGTCGCATATAGCATAGTGAGTAGAGACTCACTTCTGAAAATGTTACTTGTGTTGCAATACCTACGCCGACAAGATGTTCTCACAATGCATTATTGCATGTGGGGGTACAGCATAGGCAAGGGGGCCAATCACAGAGGTAATGAGAGCCACTATTTATGGGAAGCGTTTATCATGCGCTTTGTAACTTGACGTCTTGAAATTCTCGCAAAGTTTCAAAATGATTCAGTCACGTGACAAGGCAACGATAGATGCTCATGGGATGTTTTTATAATGCCCTGATATCATTCAGTACATCTTATATTATATAAGGTGTAATTGTATGGTATGATGGGACAATTATATCAACTATCGGCGTGGGTTTCTGTTCGTTGCTCGTTCTTGACTGGATGGGCAATGCGAGAAGCCTCAAGACGTAGGACGAGTGACAAGATCAGACTCCTACGCTTTTTCGTTTATAGTCGATAACTTTTTCATGTTATATTTTTGCCGACACTTGGGAGTCAATAGGCTATTGTAAACATATATGAAAAAGATTGCGTTTACATTTCTATTGTTAGCAGGTAGCATTGCTTCTATGCATGCACAAGCTAAGTTTGAACATGCCCAAACTCGTATCCAAGAGGGTATGTCTGAGTTTTTTGTGCGCCCTATGGTTGCAGAACTTCAGATGATAAACAAAGACTGTCAGGAATGGTCTTTTAACATCTTCCCAGGAGTTTCCCTTTCCGACATCAGTACCGCAATGCTTGAGAATGCAAAAGCTAACGCAGCTTTCAAAGCCGCAAAACTTGCTGGCGCAGACATTATCCTTGGTGCAACGTTTTATGTTATCAACAACGAGAAGACCAAAGGCTTGGATGTTACCGTACGTGGCTATCCAGCCAAGTATGTAAAGTTCCATAATTATGGTGAAGGCCAGATGGGCTCAGATGATTCTAAGTGGATAGACCCTTTACAGAATGGTGCTCGCATCCGTGCCATATCTGTTGACAACAAGCAGAACAAAGCTGTTGGCAATGAGACACGAAATAAGTAAATATCAATATTAATTCTAAAATTTCAAGACAATGAAAAAGTTATTAATTTTGGCAATCGCCTCTATCATGAGCCTTGGTGCTTCTGCCCAGCTCATCACCTCAAACACTGTTACATATAAAAAAGGTAGTGGCTACAACCGCATCGGTGTTTCGTATAACTCTATTAGTTCAAGTGCTGAAGGTTCTGAATCTGTTAGTGGAGTTTCTCTGTCATGGACTAAGGGTATATCCGTTGCAAAAGACATGCCTCTGTTCATTGAAACTGGTCTTGGTGCAACCTATGCTTTTGACGATTTGAATGCTCTTACTGCAACCATTCCTTTGAATGTAACTTATAAGTGGCCTGTAACGGAGAGCATTAAGATTGCCCCTTTGGCAGGTCTTACTTTCAATGGAAACATCACATCAGACGTTAAAGACGTGAAGTTCTTTACACTTGGTTGGCAAGCTGGAGTTAACGTGGAGTTAGGTAAATTCTATCTTGGTGTAACTTACGGTGGTGGCTTGACTGATTATTGTAAGTTCGATGATGGATACGATTCTTATAGCTTCAAGCTGAACAATCTTGCAGCAACAATAGGTCTCGTGTTCTAAAAAAGACATAAGTTCTTTAATGTGGTCTGCCTAATATCTGTTGTCATGACGGATGTTGGGCAGATTATTTGTTTAACAATAAAAGGATGAATATATGAAAACCATGATTTTGGCAGTAATGATGATACTATCTGCTGCCTTTTCATACGCACAAGATGGCTACTTGCTGACAAAAGAAGGAAGTAGCTATATTTGCAAGGGGTCCAAGCCATGCAGAATTGATGAGAAGACAACCTTTGGAAGTGCCGCTCTTTGGGCAATTGAAAAATCCAGCAACGTTGTTGAGAATACATTGAAGTGTGATGCCAAGAAACTATCATTAAGCGTCAACTGTAATATTGCAGAAGACGAGAACTCTGACAAGGTCTATACCTTTCAACTCAACATTGCGGTGAATAAAGGTAAGATAGAATTCCTTGTAAAAGACATAAAATGTGCCCCAAAAGGTGTTTTGGCGGTTTTTAAGACGGTATCACTTGACAAATTAAATTTAGAAAAGAAGCCTCAAAATAGAGAATATGTCGATAAGTTTTCTGTTTTGTGTAGTCGTTTTATGCAACAAACTATGCAAGAAATACTTGCCTCAAAAGTTGATTTGTCTCATTGGGAAGCCATAGTAGAAGGACAAGTTGTGAAAGGCATGAATACCAATGAAGTAATCTTGGCAAAGGGAAAGCCTCTTACCATTACGGAAAACTCACAACGTATCATGTGGTCATATGAATCTGGTGCAATTGTTATGATAGAGAACGGAATTGTAAGCGGTGTCTTAAATTAAGAGATAGTGCGCGGAAATGCGGCAATATCATAGGTTGGCAAGGCGGACGCAGTAAAATGCGTTCGCCTACAAAAACATCAGCATACATCTCAATCTAACAGGCAATGCAGAAACAATAGCCCTCTATATCATAAAATCTTTTGTTGGAAATGCCTATCATTTGGAATATAACAAAAAGCAAACTCCCATTGTGAATTGCTTTCTATACAAGTGAAGAAGAGAGACTGATAGAAAGCAATTCACAACTGAAAATAAAAATGAAAAACGAAGATTTATTTTGATTATCAACAAATATGTTGTACCTTTGCGGATAAAAAGAGTTGTTAAGCAGCAAACGTATGCAGTTTGCAGAATTCAGAATTATTGCCAAATCATTACCTCTATTGAAGAGAGAAACTCATAAATAGCTCATTTTAAGCTATTCAGCAGATTTTAGCGTAATTTTAGTAGAAAAATCATACGCTTATCTGATAACCTCGGAGAAGTAATGATCACGCAAAGGTTTCACCACTTTATCACCCTTCAAAACTATCTGCTGCTTAAGGCGGATATCTTGAGAAGAGGCTCCAATCTTCAGTTCATACGTTCCTGGAGCTATGTTCCATTGACGATTGCCCTGATGAGAATAGTAACCAAACTGATCGGTATAGAACTTGATGCACACTCTCTTGGTTTCGCCAGGATTGAGAGAGATGCGGGCAAAGCCTTGCAACTGGATAGGATGAATCTGCTGGTTGCTCTGAGTTGGCGACAGATATACCTGCGCTATCTCATCGGCACGGACCTTACCCGTATTGGTAACCTCAAAGTAGATATTGCTCGACTCTGAAGCCGTAGAGAGCTCCTTAACTGTCTGCAAGTTCTTATAGGCAAAGGTTGTATAGCTCAATCCATAACCGAAAGGCCACTCTACACGGGCATCCTGCCGGGTGGAATAATTATAGCAGATAGGCTCATAAACCTCAGTATTAGGATAGCTGACACTCAGCTTGGCTGATGGTGAAATCTTGCCATAAAGAATGTCAGCCACAGCTGTACCACCCTCTTCGCCAGGATACCAAGCCTGGATGACTGCTGCACAACGCTTGGCTATCTTGGAGATAACCTGCGCACGACCGCCGAAGACTACCAGGACTACAGGTTTGCCCGTAGCCAAGAGTTCCTCAACATATTCCTCTTGCTTACCAGGAAGCTTGAGTCCATCTCGCTCACGGTTCTCGCCACAGAGCATCACATTCTCGCCTACGGCAGCAACGATAACATCGCTTTCCTTTGCCATCGCCAAAGCTTCAGCCTTATCAGCCTTCTCGCCAGAATCAACCTTGCGATGCAGGAGCTGATACTCCCAAGCACGCTTATCGCCAGACTCTTCAAACTTGGTCTCTATCTCCTCTGTCCAGTCGCAACCACGAGAGTACTTAATATTAATACCCTCAGGTTTACCAGCCTGCATTGCCTCTAGCAATTTAACGATATGTGGCAAGTGGCTATCATCCCATTTTTTCTTCCAACTCTGCCAGAAATAGAACATTGAAGGGAAAGAGTAATCGCCACACATCGCCCAGATGGAATTGGCATTAGGACCTGTGAGTAAGATATTCTTAACCTGCTTGGCACTGTTAACATCAGCCTCCTTCACAAGAGGCAAAACACCATTATTCTCCAACAAGACGATAGACTGGCTGGCAATATCGTAAGCCGTCTGCCGTTCTTCCTTGGTATCAAGTTTTACATCCTCCGTACTATACAGATATGGATTCTTGTCCATCAGTCCTGCACGAATCTTATAACGCAGAACATCCTTTACTGCACGCTCAAAGACTTCTTCCTTAACAAGTCCCTTATCCAAGGCTTCCTGTAAATACTGATAATTTTCGCCTCTAGGGAAATCAACATCATTGCCACCATTGATAGCAGCCACAGCTTTCTGAAGAGGAGTATCAAGTCCCGGCAACTGGTCAATGGCAGTATAATCGCTCACCACCATTCCATCGAATCCGAGATAACCGCGCAGAATATCATTGAGAATCTCACTATTTGCCACGCACTTGGTAACATGAACAGCATGATAACCCGGCATCAAAGCCTTGCAACCTGCTAAACGAATCATCGTCTCATGAGGCAAAAGGATATCTTCCATCATCTCCTTCTCATCAGCATCACCGCCACCACCATATCCCAGATAGTGTTTAGAGCAAGCTCCCACTCCCTTCTTGAGGTCGCCCTGCTGAAGGCCCTTGACAAAAGCAGTACCCATAACGGCTGAAAGATAGCCATCCTCACCGTATGATTCTTCCAGACGATTAAAACTTGGAGTACGGCAGACGTCTACCATAGGAGAAAGCGACAATACGCCACCCATCTTGCGAAGAGCGGTACCTGTCTGCAAAGTCTTGAGCTCAGCCAACTCTGGATTGAATGAACAAGCCTGACCTATCTGCTGTGGATAGACTGTTGCATCTTGCGTATTGATACCCGAAAGAACTTCCTCATGAAAAAGAGCAGGAATACCGTTTGGGGTATGATGTATCAACCAATCTTGTACAACAGCCACACGCTTTCGCAAGAAATTGGCATCAACCAATTCCTGACTGGCGTACTGAGAAAAATGTCCAATACCATAAGGAATGAGCTGTTTGCATTTGACGGTATCCAAATTGCCTTCCGCATCAAAAAGTTCATCCATATACCCACTTCTCAACTGAGCGATACGCTCTGGCTGTGACATTCTGCTGTAGAGTTCATCTACTTGTTGGTTCACTTGCTGCTCCGTATTGTTTATGTTACCGCAACTAGCCATCAGCATGGTTGCACATACGGTTGTTGTTATCTGTTTCATTATTTCCATATAGGTTAAAACTATGATTAAAAAGTTGTTTATAGTTGCTTATAATAGCTGCAAAGATAATACAAAAGTACAAATTAACAGATTTCTTTTCCCGTTTTTTACAGAGAAGCAACAAACACAAACACAAAAGAAACAAAAAGAGCCGGAGATAGAATTCTATCTCTAGCTCTTACCTTAATTATATATATTACCTTATATATATATTACTTTCTCTTTCTGGAAGCAGCTTTCTTGCCGTTTGACTTGGCAGAAGCCTTAGCCACCTTCTTCTCTGCTCCTACGGCTACATCTTCCTTCAACTCGCCAGCAGGCTCAGCCTTAACCTCAGGCTTTACGATGCTGACAAGCTCCAGGTCGAAAATCAAGGTTGAATATGGAGGAATCTGACCAGCCTGACGCTCGCCGTAAGCCAACTCGTAAGGAATGTAAAGCTGCCACTTACTGCCCACAGGCATCAGAGTAAGCGCCTCGGTCCAACCCTTAATCAAACCATTGGCACGGAACTTATCTGTCTTGCTGCCACCATGCTTGGATGTAGCATCAAAAACGGTACCATCAATCAGACGACCCTCGTAGATAACTTCTACCTCATCGCTAGCCTGAGGCACCTCGCCATGACCTTCGGTAATCACCTTATACTGCAAACCGCTAGGCAACACCTTTACACCAGGTTTCTTGGCATTAGCAGCAAGGAACTTCTCGCCGGCACCAGCCAAAGCTTCCTTCTGGAAATCGGCAGCAGCCTTAGTGGTAAAGAATGTTGTATCATTAGCCAAAGCTGCGATAAAACCATTCTGGAACATAGCATGGCTGATAGAATCGCCTGTACTCTTCAACTCTTCCTTTGTGCCAGGATATACACGCTTCTCTACCAGCTTGGCAACCTCCATGCCTGCAGAATAAGCTACGGTCTTAGGATTGATACCCATGGCAAGCGCATCCTTGTAACCACGAAGGAAATTCTCCATATAGGCAGTATCTACCTGAAAACTCTGCTGGATATAAGGAATCAGACCACGAGTGGCATTCATACCAGCTACATAACTCAAAGAATCGGCTGATGATTTCAACTCAACAAGAGCAGCCGCCTTCTTAACCTTCTTCTTGCTTGCAGCACTAGCTGTAAACAAAGAAGCACCCGCCACGAGGACGAGTGCTGTCATTAATATTTTCTTCATTTATAAGTCCTCTATAAAAATGAGTTCCCACAAAAATTACTTGCCACCTACTGAAATCAACTCAATCTTGAAGATCAATACAGAGAATGGCTTGATCTGACCCTGCTCGCGCTCACCGTAAGCCAACTGCTGAGGAATGTAAACCTCCCAAACAGAACCTGCTGGCATGTGAACCAAAGCATCAGTCCAACCCTTGATAACCTGGTTAGCACGGAGATCTACGGCCTGACCACGCTTGAAAGAAGAATCGAATACCTTGCCGTCGATTGTCTTACCCTCGTAGTTAACCTTAACCATAGAGGTATCCTTTGGCATAGGGCCGTTACCCTCCTTAATTACCTTGTACTGAACACCTGAAGGCAGAGTAACAACTCCTGGCTTCTTCTTGTTGGCAGCGAGGAACTTCTCACCAGCAACCTTGTTAGGACCATATTCCTTCTCCATGTTCTTAGCCTTGATAGCCATCATCTTAGCCTGAGCTATCTGAGCAGCCTGCTCAACAGTCATCAAGCCCTTCTTGCCTGTAGTACCTGTGATGAAACCAGCCATGAAGTTCTTCAGAGAGATAGACTTTGTAGAATCCTCACCGAATACCTCGTGGTTGATACCCTTAACCATCTGGTTGCTGATCTGCTGACCAATCTGGATACCTGCATAGTAAGCAGCCTTCTTCTTGTCGTCACCAGCGTTGGCACCATCGTTAAGACCTTTGATGAAATCATCCATGTAAGCAGTATCAACGCCCATGCGCTCTACCATAAACTCCTTCAGACCCTGAGTCTGAGACATACCCATAGCATAACTCATAGTATCTACATCAGTCTTGAGATCTGCCTTAGGAGTAGAATTGCCACAACCTACGAATGTAGCAGCAGCACAAGCCACGAGGGCTCCGAAAAATAACTTTTTCATTTCCTTATTTATATTTTAAATCTTTATTTTTATCTATTATATTCCAGGATTGCCTTTACTTCATTTAAATATATCTACTAACAGATTACTTAACGGCAACGAGCTCAACATCGAAAATCAAGGCTGAGAATGGAGGGATAGATGCACCAGCACCACGCTCGCCATAACCCAACTGATAAGGGATGAAGAAACGGAACTTGGCACCCTCGGTCATGAGCTGAAGACCCTCTGTCCAACCAGCGATAACCTGGTTCAATGGGAAGGTAGCAGTCTGACCACGGTCGTAAGAACTGTCAAACTTAGTACCGTCGATAAGCGTTCCCTCATAGTGGCACTCAACCTGATCGGTAGCCTTAGGAGCCTTGCCATTACCTTCACGCAAAACCTGATACTGCAAACCGCTCTTAGTAGTGATGATACCATCCTTCTTGCCGTTCTCGGCGAGGAACTTCTCACCAGCTTCCTTAGCAACCTTGCCCTTCTCGGCAGCAGCAGCCTGAGCCTTAGCCTCCTGCTCTGCAAAGAAGTTCTGTACCAACTCCTGAGCTTCCTGCTCGCCGAGCTGAAGCTTACCGGCGATGGCATCCTTTACAGCCTGTGCAAAATCATCAATATTCAAACTCTCTGCACCCATAGAAGCCAACTGGCGACCGATGCCGATGCCCAAAGCATAACTTACTTTATCCATAAAATTTATTTATAATAATGTATTAATAATCTTAAAATGTACTTTTTGTCCTTAAAACGAGTGCAAAGATAACATTTTTCTCGCTTAAAACGATGTTATTTGCAGAAAAATTGCTAAATTTGTGCATTCTTAATAAAAAGATTAAGAAAATATGAATAATTAAAACGTGATAAGATGAAGAAACTCGTATTTTTAACCGGTGCAGGCATGTCTGTGGAGAGTGGTTTCAAAACTTTCCGTGGCAATGATGGATTATGGGAAAACTATCCTGTAGAACAGATAGCTACCCATGAGGGATGGGAAGCTGACCCTACCCTAGTAACAAACTTCTATAATATGTTGCGCCATAAACTCTATGCTGCGCAACCTAACGAGGGACATAAACTTATCAAGGAGCTGGAAAAAGACTTCGATGTGACGGTAATCACCCAGAATGTAGATAATCTGCATGAGAAGGCAGGTTCCAAGAATGTAATCCATCTGCATGGCGAACTATCAAAGGTTTGCTCTTCACGCGACCCTTACGACTATCGCTACATCAAGGAATTACCTGAGGATGAATGCGAGGTAAAGCCGGGAACCGAAGCTGGAGATGGAAGCCTGTTGCGCCCATTTATCGTTTTCTTCGGCGAAAGCGTTCCTATGATTGAGCCGGCAGCCGAAGCTGTACAGCAAGCCGATATCTTCGTCATTATCGGAACCTCACTCAACGTTTATCCTGCTGCAGGTCTGATTTCATATACCAAGCCTCACATTCCTATCTATCTGATAGACCCGGGTGCCGTAAACACCAATGGATATTACAAGATAGAGCACATCATGAAAGGGGCTTCAGATGGTATGAAGGAACTGAAGGAAATATTGGAAAAATAAAAACATTCAGAATACCTAAACAATAAAATCAAACGGGGAAGCATCCATTGATACTTCCCCGTTTGCTTTTATTACTTTTATTTTCTTTCTATCAATAACAATCTGCATTACACAGCCTCAGATGTTCTGACTCCCATGCGAGCCTCGGCGACATTAACCACATAATCACCCAGTTTTTCGCATTCCTGAATGATATCCATATACAATGTACCTACACCATAGGTATAAAGATGGTTATCCACATCATCCAGGTTCTGGTTTCTCAACTGAGTACGATAATTATTAATCTCAGTCTCGATATTGTACGTATGGTTGAGATTGATAGAATGGCGTTCATGAGCAAACATATAGTTCATCTGAGTCAGCGCCTCATCTACCAACTTAAACATCTGATGAATGTTTTCACTCTGCTTGGCAGTAAACTCCTCCTTGTTTTCACCCTTACGCTTAATGGTACGGGCAAGATTAAAGCAACTGTCACCAATACTCTCGATTTCAGAAATCTCACGCAACATCGCACGGATCTTCGCCTTGGTATCATCACTCAGATGAGCATCGCTCACTTGATCAAGATACTTGGCAATCTCTATCTCCATATTATCAGAAATACCTTCATACTTCTCGATACGCTCATAGAGTTTGTCGAAAGTCTTGGAATCCTGAGTTTCCAGCAACTCTCTCACCATACCAAACATACGATGGATGCGCTCGCCGAAACTGCCGATTTCCTGCTGTGCCTCGAAGACAGAAAGTTCTGGGGTCTTCATGATGCCAGCCTGGATAAAGCGCAAACGGAAATCTTCATCCTCCTTATCTGCCTTAGGCTTGATAAGTTTGCAGACAACTTTTTCCAACTGTGGGATAAACCAAATCAGAATGCCTGTGTTACAAACATTGAAACAGGTATGGAACATCGCCAGGACAATTGGCAACAACTTCGTCTTCTGTGCCGCAGACATACCACCATCAGGATCATACCCCACGATAGAGCAAACGAAATCTACAAATGGATAGAACAGGCAGAGAACCCAGATTACACCAAAGACATTGAATACCAGATGGGCCAAGGCTGCACGACGAGCCTGGGCATTGGCACCCAAAGCGGCAAGATTGGCAGTAGCGGTAGTTCCGATATTCTCACCCATCACTAAGGCAATACCCAGATAGATAGGGAGTACGCCTGTAGAACAGAGTAAGATGGTGATGGCCATCACAGCTGCCGAACTCTGTACGATACAGGTTATAAGTGTACCGATCAGGAGGAAGACTACAATCGTGAAATGACTCTTTGTATCAAAAGAACCAAAGAAATCGATAACCGCCGGATTATGTTCCAGATCAAGAGCCTTACCCGCACTACTCAACAGAACGAGCGAGAAGAAGAGGAAGGCGATACCAAAAAGGAAATCTCCGAAATAACGGCGCTTCTTACTATAAATCAGCATAATGCCGAGGAAGAAGGCAGGGAATACGACAATCGTTAAATCTACATTATAACCCAGCGACATAATCCATGCCGTAAACGTAGTACCAATGTTGGCACCCATAATAACGGAAATAGCTTGGGCTAAGGTCAGCAAACCTGCATTTACAAAAGAAACCGTCATAACGGTAGTTGCAGAGGAACTCTGAACGGCACAGGTAATAAAGGTACCTGTAAGCATTCCCGTAAATCGGTTGGTTGTCATAGCACCCAAAATGTGGCGCAACTGAGATCCTGCCATCTTCTGCAAGGCCTCACTCATCACCTTCATACCATAGATGAGCAAAGCTAAAGAACCGAGAATCTGAAAAAAAATCACAAGATATTGACTTGTATCCATATTCATTTGTATTTGTGGAAATGTTTGTTACGTTTCGGTTGCAAATATAATAAGAATTTCCGTTATTACGAAATATTTGTTACCGATATTTCAAGTTGTAACAGTATTGTAACATCCAAGACCCCCTAAACACAATTTTGGAAAAACTACGTTTACGAACAGACAAACTGAATTAATAAGCTAATTCTGCTCTGAAATATGAAAAATGAAGAAATATTATGGTCTGTTTTGCCTCATATTTAATAAAAAACGAAAAAAGATGCCAAGAAACTTTGTTTTCTCCTTTTTTTTTTGTTTCTTTGCCTTATAAAACTAATAATAGTCATAATTTATGGGAAAAGGTAAAAAAGGTGGCAAAAGAATGAACAAAGCGCAGCTCACTGAGATGCTGCAGGAATTCTTTGCCGAAAGACCGGGCGAAACGCTCAGCTTTAAAGAGATATTCCGTTCCCTCCATCTTACGACGCATCCGCTCAAGATGCTGGCGATTGACATTATGGAGGAAATGGCATGGGATGACTACCTGGCTAAGGTAAGTGATAATTCTTATCGCCTGAATCAAAGCATACAGGTGATGGAAGGTAAATTCGTTAGAAAGGCAAATGGCAAAAACTCTGTTATCCCTGATGATAGCGAGAAGCCTATTTTCGTTTCTGAACGTAATTCGATGGGAGCACTTAATGGTGACAGGGTGGAATTCACCTTCCTGGCTCGTCGTAAGAATCACATCAAGGAGGCACAGGTCAACAAAATCCTTGAACGCGCTAAAGATACCTTCGTAGGACGTCTGAAAGTAGATAAGGATCTGGCTTACCTCGTGACACCTGGCGATGTCTTTGCTCACAACATCATCATTCCTAGAAGAAAGGTGAAGGGAGGAAAGACCGATGACAAGGCAGTAGTACGGATTATCGAGTGGCCGGATGGAGAAAACAAGAGTCCTATTGGCGAGGTTGTTGACATTCTTGGCCAGATGGGTGATAATGATGTTGAGATGAATTCTATTCTTGCTCAATATGGATTACCTTATAAATATCCAAAGAATGTAGAAGATGCAGCCAACAAGATAAGCGGCGAAATCACAGAACAGGATTACAAAGAACGAGAGGACTTCCGCAAGGTATTCACTTGCACCATCGACCCGAAGGATGCCAAGGACTTTGATGATGCCCTCAGTATCCAGAGATTGGAGAATGGTAACTGGCAGGTAGGTGTTCATATCGCAGATGTGTCACATTACGTCACAGAGGGCAGTATCATCGACAAGGAAGCAGTGAAACGTGCAACATCTGTATATCTCGTAGATCGCACCATCCCGATGCTCCCAGAGCGTCTCTGTAACTTTATCTGCTCGCTTCGTCCTAATGAGGAAAAACTTGCGTACAGCGTCATCTTCGAACTCGACAACAATGCCGAAGTCAAGAACTATCGCATCGTACATACCGTCATCGAGAGCGACCGCCGATATAAATATGAAGAGGTACAGGAACTCCTCGAAGCAAATGGTGTGATTGATGGTACTGGCGAACCTGCTCCAGCAGAAACCAAGGAACATCCTTATCAGGGAGAAAACGCACTTCAGCTCATTACGCTTGACAGACTGGCTAAGAAACTGCGTGCCGCAAGATTCAAAAATGGTGCTGTTAAGTTTGACCGCGAAGAGTTGCATTTCGACGTTGACGAAAAGGGGAAACCAGTAAGCTGCTACTACAAGCGCTCTAAGGATGCCAATAAACTCGTAGAGGAATTCATGCTACTCGCCAATCGTACGGTGGCAGAAAGTATCGGAAAGGTAAAGAAAGGAAAGAAGCCAAAGACGCTTCCTTATCGTATTCATGACAATCCAGACCCACAGAAGTTGGAAACCTTGCGTGAATTCGTTGTGAAGTTTGGTTATAAGATGAAAACAGAGGGTACGAAGGGCGCTACAGCAAGAAGTCTCAATAAGTTGATGTCAGATTGCGAAGGCAAACCAGAGAACAATCTCATCCAGATGGTTGCACTCCGTGCCATGATGAAGGCAAAGTACTCTGTTCACAACATCGGACACTTTGGACTGGCTTTCGAATACTACACCCACTTCACCTCACCTATCCGCCGTTATCCGGATACGATGGTTCATCGCTTGCTTACCAAGTACGCAGATGGTGGCAGAAGTGCCAACGAGAAACATTACGAAGAACTCTGTGAGCATTGCTCTGAAATGGAACAGATTGCACAGAATGCAGAACGTGACAGTATCAAATATAAGATGGTAGAATTCATGGGAGATAAACTCGGCGAGGAATTCGATGCCCATATAAGCGGTATTACTTCTTACGGAATTTATGCTACCATAGACGAAAACCATTGTGAAGGAATGATTCCGATGCGCGACATTGCTGACGATTATTACGACTTCGACGAAAAGAACTTCTGTTTGATTGGTCGTCGTCACCATAATAAATATCAATTAGGCGACGCTATCCGCATTAAGGTGGCGCAAGCCAACCTGGAAAAGAAACAACTAGATTTCACCCTATCCGGCGATTCGGCTCCTGTACGCAAGGAAAAGCCTGCAGCTAACACTTCTTCCAGCAAAGCGAAAAAGTCAAAGCAGAAGACACGAAATCGCCGTAAAAACAAATAATATCAAATTGGGCTGACCTTACTGGTCAGCCTTTTTTATTTTGAATCTATACACATTTACAAAATCCAGGACCAATAGGTAAAAAGATAAAAGGAGCCGCGTAATCTGTGGGATAAAGCTGCGATAAGAAAGCAAAACTGCATGAAAACAAAAAAGCCTCAGAAATCTTTCGAAATCTGAGGCTCTTGATAAAAGGAGGCGGCTACCTACTCTCCCGCATTGCATTGCAGTACCATCGGCGCAAGTGAGCTTAACTTCTCTGTTCGGAA
>NZ_CDRSSE010000005.1:67404-105232 GCF_977051555.1 Segatella sp. | reverse complement strand
TCTTCAATATTGCCTGGTACGAGCAGAAGGCTGTCATCGTACTTCTTGCCCTGCTGCATCTGGGCGTAAAGAACATCCATCTGGGTCCTACGCTCCCAGCCTTCTGTTCACCAGCCGTACTGAAGGTACTGGTAGATACCTTTGGCATTGCCGGAAACGGAACGGTAGAAGAGGACATCAAAAAATATATAGGATAAGAACAGCAGCTACTGAGTTAAGGGAGAATCAGTAAAACTCGGGTAAAAAAATTAAAAGATAAGTTTTCATGTTTAAAAGGCACTTTGTAATAACACTCTCGAGAGTGTTGCAAAGTGCCTTTTTTTTTGAGCAAACAATAAATCAGGGGAAAATGCGTTATTGAATATAAAACTTAAATGTATGAAAGAATCAATATTCGTTACCTTGCAGAAATGCACGGTGTTTGAGGGATTTACTCCTGAGGAAATCAGAGGGGCGCTATCGATGGTAAGCTACCGGATGGTGGAGCTTCCTGCCAGGGAAATCTATGTGCTGGCAGGAATGCCCTGCAGATATGCCGACATCATTGTCGAGGGAGAGATGATAGCCCGCATGTCGGGATTGTCGGGCAAACAGACCCAGATAGAGCGGCTGGGGGAATCGATGCTGATAGCCCCTGCCTATATCTTCGCACATCATAACGAGATGCCCGTAAGCGTGGAGACAAGTAAGAAAACTACCCTCCTGCGCATGAAGCCTTCGGAACTGAAACTGCTGATAGATACCGATGAGCGCATACGCTGGAACTTCATCCAGCACCTGTCAAAGATAGATATCTTCCTCTCGCAGAAAATGCGCATGCTCTCCCTTTTCTCCGTCAAGGAGAAGGTGGCGCAATACCTCATCAAGATGGCTACCGAACAGCAGAGCAGAACCATCCGGCTGGATGTCAGCCGACAGGAAATGGCGGATATCTTCGGTATCCAGAAGTTCTCGCTCCTCCGCTGCCTGTCCGAATTCGAGGAGAAGGGTGCCATCAGGATTGATGGCAAGACCATCACCATACTCAACTCGGATGACATGAAATAAGAAGCAAGAGAAAGTAGTTTCATGCGCCCATGAAACTACTTTCGTTTTTTATTGCTTTTTCTACTATATTCTATTCTGCAAAAACGGAGCGCCAAAGACTGTAGCGCGCTTCAGGGTTCAACTGCTCCAAATGAAGGAAGACGGCTTGCATATCCGAACGGCGGGTAGTCTCTTCGTAGGGACACAGTGCCTTCTGCTTGGTGAAATGCAATTCTTCTGCTACCTGCCGGATATCCGCCTCATGTACCAGACAGAGCGGACGGATAATGGTAAGCGGATAATGTTTCAGAGGAAGGCTCGGCTGCATGGTAGAATGAGAACCCTCGAAGGTGATATTCATCAGCAGGGTAACGAGGATATCATCCATGTGATGGCCCAAGGCTATCTTATTGAACCCGTGGCTTACAGCAAACTCGAAGAGCGTCTTTCGCCGGTTCCAGGCACAGAGGAAGCAACGGGTCTTTCGGGGATCGGTGGATTCATCAAACGAACTATGAAGGATATGGAGCCTGATGCCATTCTCTGCACAGAAATCCTGCAGATAAGAACGGTCGGTTTCGTAAGGAATGTTATCCATGATGATGTGCGCTGCCTCCACCTCGATATGGGGTTTATAGATACGGGCACGCTGAGCCAGCAAACGGACAAGTTCCAATGAATCCTTGCCTCCACTCAAGGCAATAAGAATACGATCCCCATCCTCTAAAAGATGATAGTCAACACATCCTTTATTGAATCGCTTTAATACTTTCTGTTCTGCTTTCATCATATTCTGAAAAGGGAAAAGAAAAGCCGCACCCTATAAACAGAGTACGGCTTTATCAAGATACATCTCTCTACCTTGCAGAAGAGAAACGACAATTTAAACTTCAAATATAATTCAATCTTACTTAGCGTAAGCTACGCTACGGGTTTCACGAATCACAGTAATCTTAACCTGACCAGGATAAGTCATCTCATTCTGAATCTTGGTTGCGATTTCATCAGAAAGCTTGATGCTCTCTTCATCGTTCATCTTATCCGCACCAACGATGACACGGAGTTCACGACCTGCCTGGATAGCGTAAGTCTTGGTAACACCAGGATAACTCATGGCGATAGCTTCAAGATCGTTCAAACGCTTGATATAAGCTTCTACAATCTCACGACGGGCACCAGGACGGGCACCAGAGATAGCATCACAAACCTGTACGATAGGAGCCAACAATGTGTTCATCTCCATCTCATCATGGTGAGCACCGATGGCATTGCAGATATCTGGTTTCTCCTTATACTTCTCAGCAATCTTGGCACCATACAATGCGTGTGGCAATTCACTCTCCTCATCAGGCACCTTACCGATATCGTGCAAAAGACCGGCACGCTTAGCCTTCTTAGGATTCAATCCCAATTCAGATGCCATGACAGCACAGAGGTTAGCGGTTTCACGGGCATGCTGCAAGAGGTTCTGACCATAAGAAGAACGGTACTTCATCTTACCGATGATACGAATCAACTCTGGGTGCAGACCATGAATACCGAGGTCGATAGCAGTACGCTTACCAGTCTCGATGATTTCATTATCCAACTGTTTCTTCACCTTGGCTACCACCTCCTCTATACGGGCTGGGTGGATACGGCCGTCAGCGACCAACTGGTGGAGAGCCAGACGGCAAACCTCACGACGAACAGGGTCGAAAGCTGAGATAACGATTGCCTCAGGAGTATCATCCACAACGATTTCTACACCAGTTGCAGCTTCCAGAGCACGGATATTGCGGCCTTCACGACCGATAATACGTCCCTTCACCTCATCATTATCGATATGGAAAACGCTGACAGAGTTCTCAATAGCTGTTTCAGTGGCAACACGCTGGATTGTCTGAATCACAATCTTCTTAGCCTGCTGGTTAGCATTGAGTTTGGCATCATCCATAATTTCGTTCACATAGCTTGCAGCATCAAGCTTAGCCTGATCTTTCAGACTCTCAATCAATCTCTGCTTAGCCTCTTCAGCGCTCAGACCAGAAAGTTCTTCCAGTTTAGCCTGCTCCTGCTTCTGCATCTTTTCGAGGTCTTGCTGCTTAACAGACAAGAGTTTCTTCTCGTTGTCAACACGCTGCTGATACTGATCAATCTCCATCTTGCGTCGACCGAGGTCTTCCTGACGCTGATTGAGAGAAATCTCGCGCTGTTTCAACTTATTCTCATTCTGCTGGATGCGAGAATTACGCTGCTGCACTTCTTTTTCGAGTTCCGCCTTCTTGTTGAGGAATTTCTCCTTCACTTCCAAAAGCTTCTTCTCTTTTACTACTTCTGCCTCTTTATTGGCAGCTTCTATCATTTCGTTATATTTTCCCTTAATGACATAACGGAAAATGAAATACCCTGCAGCACCGCCGATAACGAGCGCCACAAAGGCTGCTATAATAGTTACTATCATTATTATATATATTTATTAATATTCTTATTTCAAAGCGTCTTCAATCTCGGAGGTAAGCTTCTCAAGAATATCATCATAAGGTTTCGTATCATTCCGATCCGATTCCTTCTCATATCTCAATGCCACATCAATGAGCGCCATATACAGGATTTCCTTATCGCTCTTTCTGCCTTTGAAAATCTTGGTATATGAGTTTACAATATCATCTATCAGCTTAGCTGATTTACGATAATACTCCTCGTCCTCTCTAGGTATTCTTACCGAAAGATCTGTATCATAGACGTGTAATCGTATGAGTAATTTATCTTGTTCTTGTTCTGCCATCGTTCCGATTTTTACTTTTCACCCAATAGTGTGATACACTTATTGACATCTCTTATGAGCTTGGCGATGCGCTTCTGAGTAGCTTCCATATCATTGTCAGAAATCGTCATCATCTTTGCCATCTTCAAGCTGTCGTAATCACTCTGCGCTTGAGCCAACTTTTCCTCCAATGCCTTGATCTTGGCATCGCGCTCATCCACCATTGCATAGAGTTCAGCATTCTCCTGCTTGACCTCGTCAAACTTGAGAATCATCTGCCTTACTCTTGTGGCAAACGTATTAATTGCTTTCTCATTTGCACTCATGACTATTATTTTTGGCTACAAATTTAAGAGAATTATTTGAATAAAACAAATATTCTGCTATTTTTTTCATTTTGGGCGCAACATTTGTTACTTTCCCATCTTCTGCTTTGCCTTTTCTACGTCTTCATCTGATGGACGTGGCTCTTTTTGGGCGAGCATCAATACCTGGAAAGTAAAGTCGGTTACCCATTGCTGGCTGAACGCCAAGCGCTTGTTGAACTGGCGCAACTGAAGCACGGTTTTCAGCACACTGGCATCAGAGAAATCATTCTTAGTGAAGATGTCTTCTACTGTTTTAGCAGTCAGTTTGTAAAGCGAATTCTTCATGAAGCTAGGCAAACGGAGTTTAAACTTCATCAAGTTGCCCATCAGCATCATCAGATCCTGAGTAAAGTTCTGGAACTGGATAAGATATACGTTTACATCCTGCAGTTTATGGCAGTTCTTACGGATACTGGAATCTATTTCCTTGAAGAAGGCATCATCCGTATCATAGATATTCTTCATCATTTTCTTCACCTGAGCCTTTTCGCCAATACCCAGACGATTGTTGACCGTCGGAACATGCAGACTTGTCTTGAAGACACGCAAGTCTGGCAACATGGCTAAATTGGTGATACCTAACTGAGAAGCAAGTGCTGCCTGAAAGTATACACGGACCAAGGTCATGTAATCTTCCATTCCACCTACCTTTTTATCGTCGTCCTTACGACCGAATAGTTTTGCAAAAATTCCCATTCCTTTATTATTTTATTTTCTATATCTATTTAAATTGTTCTGCAAAAATACAATAAAATCAGTAAATACCCAAATCAAAGCGACGTTTTTTATATAAAAAGGTGTTTTTTTTATCAAAAAATGCATTTTTATGGCTTATGATTTCACTCATTCAACTTTTTTTAGTAACTTTGCCGCGTTTTTAAGATAAGACTATTCAACTTTATTATATTAGAAATAGAGAAGATATGAAAGGAATCGTATTAGCGGGAGGTTCGGGTACAAGACTTTACCCTATTACCAAAGGTATCAGTAAGCAATTGATACCAATTTTTGATAAGCCAATGATATACTACCCTGTTTCCGTGCTAATGTTGGCAGGAATCAAGGAGATTTTGATTATATCTACCCCATTCGACTTGCCTGGTTTCAAACGTCTGTTAGGCGACGGCAGCGAATTGGGTGTACACTTCGAATATGCAGAACAGCCATCACCCGATGGTCTGGCTCAAGCCTTCATCATTGGAGAGAAGTTTATCGGTAATGATACAGCCTGTCTGGTTTTGGGTGACAACATTTTCTATGGAGCCGGTTTTACGGGTTTACTCAAGGAAAGCGTAAAAGCTGCAGAAGAAGGACTGGCAAGCGTATTTGGCTATTATGTCAACGATCCGGAAAGATATGGTGTGGCAGAGTTTGATGAAAACGGCAACTGCCTGAGTATAGAAGAAAAACCGGAAATGCCTAAGAGCAACTATGCGGTTGTAGGACTCTATTTCTATCCAAACAGCGTGGTGCATGTGGCTAAGAACATCAAGCCTAGCGCAAGAGGTGAGCTGGAAATAACAACTGTAAACCAGCACTATCTGACAGAAAAGACTCTGAAGGTAAGAACCTTACAGCGCGGTTTCGCCTGGCTTGACACCGGTACCCACGATAGCCTTTCGGAAGCCAGTACCTTTATAGAAGTCATAGAAAAGAGACAGGGTCTGAAAGTGGCATGTCTGGAAGAAATCGCATTCAAACAAGGATGGATTGACAAAGAACAGTTGCTGAAACTTGCCCAACCGATGCTCAAAAACGGTTACGGACAGTATCTGAAAGAACTAGCGGCAAGCAGATAGCCCAGATTCTATCATTTATCTTATACGAATATAAAAAGGTGTAAACACAATAGAATATAAAATAATGGAAGAAACAAAGAACTTTGATTTGGGACGTGATCAAGAGCAGGAAGAGAAGTCATCTATTGACTTCCAGCTGATTTATTCTACTCTTATCCTCAACTGGAAATGGTTCGTTCTATCACTCATTGTATGTTTGGGATTGGGATATCTCTACATACGCCATGCGAGACCGCAATACCAGGCTACCGCCAAGGTACTGATTAAGGATGACGACCAGAGAAAGAACAGAGGTATGGGTAACAGCATGATTCAGAATGCTGCAAACCTCGGTTTTATTTCAAACTCAAACGGTATAGACAATGAGATTGAAATTCTTTCGGCTCAAGACCTGGCTAACCAGGCTGTAGTAGACATGAAATGCTACGTGAACTATTACCATAAAGGAACCTTCAGAGACCAATTAGTCTACAAAGAGCAGGAAGTCAGCGTTGACTTAGACCTGGCTCATCTCAAGAAGTTGAATGCTCCTATTAAGCTTCTTATAGAGAAAACTGGCAGCCAGTATCAGGTAACAGGTTCATACTACATACCTGTAGATGCCTTTTCCTATCAGAAGGATCCTGTAAAGATTGAAAATACTTTAGCTGGTCTGCCAGCAAGCATCAATACACGTGTAGGAACCCTCCACTTCACTCAGAACGGCAAATACGCATTGAAAGACGGTGAGAGCCTAAAGGTGATTATCGTGTCACCAGAAATGGCGGCTAAGGGCTATACAAAAGCACTGACTGTAAGCCAGACTTCAAAGACGACAACTATTGCCGAACTGGTGATGAAAGATGAGGATCCTCAGCGCAGCATCGACTATCTGAGAACCTTGGTTAACGTTTACAACCGTCAGGCCAACGAGGACAAGAATGAAATTTCTTTCCGTACAGAACAGTTCATCAACCAGCGTCTGGAGAAAATCAACAACGAGCTGGGCAATACAGAAGGCCAACTCGAAAACTACAAGAAGCGTAACAATGTAGTAGAGATGAAGCTCAATGCTACAGCTGCCATCGCTAACTCAGACACTTACGCCCAGAAACTTCAGGAGGCCAATACACAGGTTGAACTTCTGAACGAACTTGGCAAATACATGAACGAACCTGGCAACAGATATCAGCCTATCCCATCGAACGTGGGTCTGACAGATGAGAGCTCAACAGAGTTGATTAACGAATACAACAAGATTGCTCTGAACCGCAACCAGCTGTTGCATTCTGCCAGCGAGAGTTCTCCAACCGTAACACCATTGTCAGCCCAGTTGGATGACCTCACAAAATCCATCAAGCGTGCTATGCGCCAGGCAAAACTGGGTATGGAGATTCAGCGTAACAGCATTGCCAGACAGGCAGCCATGTATGCCAACCAGATAGGTAACTCGCCTGAGCAAGAGCGAGTTCTGACTCAGATTGGTCGTCAGCAGGAAGTAAAATCCGGTCTTTACCTGATGCTTCTTCAAAAACGTGAAGAGAACTCCATTTCGCTTGCAGCAACGGCAGACAAGGGTAAGGTTATCGATGCTCCTTCATTGGAAGGAAAGGTCAGTCCTAAGAGTCCTATCATTATGCTGATTGCCTTGGTACTGGGTATTGCAATCCCTGCCGGCATCCTCTTCCTGAGAGAATTCTTCAAGTACAAGATTGAGGGACATGAAGACGTGATGAAACTCACCCAGATACCTGTCATTGCCGACATTCCTGTAGCAAGCGACGCTGCCAAGAAGGAAGGAAAGGCTGATATTGTGGTTCACCAGAACGTAAACAACCTGATGGAGGAGATCTTCCGCGGCTTGCGTACCAACATTCAGTTTATGCTGAAGGAAGGTGAAAAGGTCATGATGTTTACCTCTTCTACATCAGGTGAAGGTAAAACCTTTGTGGCTTCCAATATCGGTATCTCGCTCGCCTTACTGGGCAAGAAGGTAATCATGGTAGGTCTGGATATCCGTAAGCCTCGTCTGGCAGAGCTCTTCGAGATTGACAACCACCATAATGGTATCACCAATCTGATTGTACACGACCATAACACATGGGATGATATACAGAAACAGATTCTCTCTTCGGGCGTCAACAGTAAACTCGACCTCCTGATGGCAGGTCCTGTTCCTCCTAACCCGGGAGAATTGGTAACCAGAGCAAGCCTTGACGACATTATCAGCCAGTTGAAGGAACATTACGACTATGTTATCCTCGATACGGCTCCAGTAGGTCTTGTAAACGACAGTTTGCAGCTTGGACGTCTGGCTAATCTCTGTGTATATGTCTGCCGCGCAGATTATACTCCAAAGGCAAGTTTCGGCATGATCAACGGTTTGAAAGCCGAAAACAAATTGCCTAACATGTGCTTAGTACTCAATGGTGTCGACCTCTCCAAGAAGAAGCACAGCTTCTACTATGGTATTGGTAAGTACGGCAAGTATGGCAAATATGGCAACTATGGTTCTTATGGTTCATACGGCAAATACGGCAAGTATGGAACTTACGGACAGTATGGAAGCTATGGCAACTATAGCAACAGCCACTATGGCAATGCCAACGACAACAGTATCAAGAAGTAATCAAAAACATACATACAACAAAAATAAGAGTCTTTCTATCCAGATAGGAAGACTCTTTTAGATTAATAAAGACATTAAGACTATATGGCAACAATTGCAGTAGATTTCGATGGTACAATCGTAACCCACGAGTACCCGAAGATTGGTACAGAGCTACCTTTCGCCACAGAAACATTAAAGATGTTGATTAGAGACCACCACAAGCTTATTCTATGGAGCGTACGCGAAGGCAAACTCCTTGATGAGGCAGTAGAATGGTGTAGAGAAAGAGGAGTTGAATTCTGGGCAGTAAACAAGGATTATCCTGAAGAGAGTTTGGATAACAACAATCACTTCTCACGCAAGCTTAAAGCCGACTGGTTTATCGACGACCGAGGTATTGGCGGTTTACCAGACTGGGGTGAGATTTATCAGATTATCACCAACCATACAAGCTATCGCAGAGTACTGAAGCAGAAGTTCGGCGAGCAGCAGGAAGCCCCTAAGAAGAAGCATTGGTGGAGCCGCGGATAAAGTATTTCTCCAAAAGGATATCCTAGTAAATACGATAAAAGATATCCTGATGATACGATAAAAGATATCCTGATGATACAATAAAAGATATCCCAATAAATAAAAAAGGTGTATTGCCAATGAGCAATACACCTTTTTTATTTATTGGATAAAATCTAATAGTCTATTAGAAGAACAAGTAGCGGTTATCAACTACATGAGCGTTCAGATAAAGCTCGTTCATGAAGTTACCTGCATACTGCATAGCCTTCTGACGGCACTTCTGCTCGTATGTCTTGTCATCGAACTTAACAGGACGGTTAGTCTTGTTTACAACCTGGAAGAGATAAACACCAGCGTTACCCTTCACAGCATGAGCTGAGAAAGCGCCCTTCTTTGTACCAGCAACAGCACCAGAGAGAGCTGGCTCGCTAGCGCCAGTAGCAGCGATGAATACAGGAGCAGCGAAAGTAATCTGGTTTACAGAAGAAACCTTACCACCCTTAGCCTTAGCAGCTGCGATGTTCTTAACACCGTTCAACTTAGCCTCAATCATCTCAGCCTTCTTGTCTTTGATAACCTCAGCCTTAACAGTCTCCTTGACAACAGCATCGTTCAAATCACGATAACCGATGCGATGAATCTTATCAAGAACTACAACTAACAGGTGGTTGTTATCACCACACTCATAGAGAGGAGATATCTCGCCTTCCTTGCTATCGAAGATCCACTTCAAAGCCTCACGGGTAGAATGGATGTTTGCTACATAGTGAACAGAAGTTGTAATATCCTTCAAGTCCTGAACCTTGTAACCTTCCTTAGCTGCATTCTTCAAGAGATCCTCTGACTTAGGATTAGCACTTACGAAGCTAGAGAACTTGTTGTAAGCTGTACGGTAAGTACCCTGAGAGAAGTCGATAGGCTTCTTGATAACGGCAGCAGTATACTTGCTGACCATTGCCTTGCGGTCGAGAACCTGAAGAACTACATATCCCTGACCCAACTGAAGCTGGTTCAAAGAATTGACAGCTGCTGTGTTCAATGTATTGATGAATGTCTTATTGTCCTTATCCATAGACTGAGCATACTCATACTGCTTGGTAGTCATCCAAGCCTTGTCACCAGTCTGGCCATACTTCTTAGCAATAGCCTCGAAATCAGCACCACCGGCAAGAGCACCCTGGATAGAATCTGCCTTGGTCTTAGCCTCAGCTACTGAGTTTGCAGCAACCTGGATAACACGATACTGTACAGAATCAGGCAATTCCTGCTTAGCTACCAACTTAACGATGTTCAATGTATTGTCACCTGCGTTAGCCTTTACAGCAGAAGTAGAACCTACAGCCATAGAATCAAGCTGAGCAGCGATATCACGTGGGAAAGCATCCTTTGAAACAGGAATACCGAGGTAAGCTACAGTAGAAGCAGACTTACGTACAACCTCTGTAGGATCTGCTGCAGCTGCCAACTGTGAGTGATAACCTGCGAATTCCTTGTTAAGAGCAGCACGGTCTGCATTTGAAGCCTGAACCTCGATGTCAACGAACTTGATGTCGCGGCTCTCAACAGGCTGCTTGAAGCGTGCCTTGATTTCATCATACTTAGCCTTCAGATCGCTTTCAGAAAGCTTCACCTTATCATCCTGGATGTCAGAGTAAGGGAAAGCTGCCAACTGAATCTGACTCTCTTCATTCTCCTCCTTGAAAGCCATCTTAGCCTCTACAGGGTTTGACAGGAAGCAACCGGCGAGAAGAGCCTGATACTTCTGAGCCAAAGTCTGCTGGCGGAGAGTCTTCTCGATGAATGACCAGTAGTTGTAAATCTTGGTATACTGATCCATCATCTGTGCATTAGCAGATGGGTTAGCCTTCTGTGCCTTGTAGTCTGCCAAGAACTTCTGGAGAGCAGATGCGTCGAAACGACCTGTCTGCTGATTAACGAAAGGAGTCTGCTGAAGCATAGGGTTAGTACCTGTCTTCAAGATGTCCTGAAGCTCTGCGTCGGTTACTGTAAGACCCAACTTGCTAGCTTCCTTAGCGATAATCTGGTTCTGGATGTAGGTATTCCATACCATATCCTTCACCTGATTCATCTGCTCTTCAGGAAGATTTTCCTGACCCTGTTGCATTTTAATAACTTCTGAATACTCATCAACGAGCTTCTGGAAATCCTGCACGCTGATTTTTTCGCCCAAAACCTCACCAATCTGCTGGCGCTCATTATTCTTTGCAGAATCGCAAGAGCGGAAAGCTTCCTCGGCAATAAAGGCGAAAAGGCCGAAACTGATAATACAAACCAGTATCACGCCTCTTTTTCTAATTGTTCCTAATGCTGCCATTACGTTTTAATTATTATTATTATTTTTATTTTTTCCTAAGTTTAGATTGAACCACTTTTGATGCTAGTAGCCAATTGTCTGCAAAAATACAAAAATAATACGAGAAAAGGGAATTTTTTGCTATCTTTTTTGACTATTACCTCAAAAAAAGCAAAAAATTCCCTTTTCCTGCTCAGCTATTTGATGATGTGGAGTTTAACAAGCTCTATTTTACGCGATGTTGACTTGATAATCTTGAACTCAAAGTTATCAAACTTAATCACCTCGTTGAGTTTAGGAAAACTCTGATATTCATGCAGTATTAAACCACCTACAGTCATATATTCATCACTTTCCGGCAGTTCAAGACCAAACATATCGTTCACCTTGTCAATCTCCAGTCGTGCTGAAAGGAGATAGTCACCATCATCGGTTTTCTTAGCTACATATTTGGCTGCATCGTGCTCATCTTCAATATCTCCGAAGATTTCCTCCACGATATCTTCCAGACTCACCAAACCGCTGGTACCGCCAAACTCATCTACAACGATACCCAATGACTTCTTCTGCTGCAAGAAAGTCTGCATCAGTTTCTGCGCCTGCATGGTTTCCGGCACAAAAGGAAGTGTACGGATATGATCCTGCCAACGTGAAGGATGATGGAACAGTTCGGAACTGTGAATATATCCCGCAATATGGTCTATATCCTCTTCATATACAATGATTTTCGAATTACCGCTCTCGATGAATTTCTGCTGAAGTTCTTCGAGAGAAGTTTCCATTTCAACAGCCTGAATCTCAGTACGGGGCACCATACAGTCGCGTACTTTAGTATCGGAGAAATCAAGGGCATTCTGGAAAATCTTCACCTCATCATTAATTTCATCTTCATTGGTAGCATTGTCGATACTTGACTGCACAAGGTAATCAAGGTCTACCTTAGAAAAGCCTTCATCCGCTCCCTCAGTATCCATCTTCATACCCATCAGACGAAGCAGACACTTACTCAAGAAAGTACTGAACTTGCTGATAGGCCACAATACTACGTAGCACAGATAAGCTATCGGACTGAAGATAGAAAGCAAGCGGTTCGGATTAGACTTGAAAAGCGTCTTTGGCAGAAACTCACCTGTAAAGAGTACTATCAGCGTAGACAGAATAGTATCTGCAGGCACCGTAAAGGCTGCCTCAAAACCTGCGAAAATCGTATTGTCGAAAAGGCGGGCTATCAGGATACCATAAACTACAAGGGCTATATTGTTGCCCACGAGCATGGTACTGACAAAGCCGTTCGGATGATTATAAAACAAAGATAACAGTCGTTGCGTAAGGCCGTTCTTCTCCTTATCCATCTCCGCCAACATGCGGTTGGAAGAGACGAAGGCAATCTCCATTCCGCTGAAGAATGCAGAGAAAACCATCGTAATGAGAATGCCTACAACTAAACTCATATCCACCTGTTCATTCATTATATCTTTTTCTTTTTAATTAGTGCATGATAGGAATCGTAGTGGCTCTGACTGGTGTAGCCGGCTGACGGAAGTTATTCTTGACAGAATCAGGCTGGCTGCTCAATGTATCGGCACCGCCACCGCCTCCTGTCAGATCTCCCTTTTCAAAGCTACCCTTCGAATTGCTCACATAATAGCGCGTCATCTTTTCATCACTCCAGAAATGAGAACCCTGAAGCGTTCTTTCAGGAGTAACAAGTTTACTGAATACGTTACTTGACAATTCGTGCTTATTCTGATCCCAGGTAAGTTGCTCACTATTGAAACGCAAACCATCTTTGGTCAGGATACTCACCCTACCATAAAGTTTCCATATCTTCTGCTGATCATAATAATAAGCTGTATCACACTGGATATAACTATTAATATGGAATTTCTCATCAAACTGCTCCAGCAAAAGTCCCTTATCAAAGATCCACAAAGATGGATTCTTGCTGGTATTCACCTCCCACCGTTCTGTTACGATGCGATATTTCATAACTCCCGAGTCGCTTACCAATGTATTTACACCATACGACGTCATCATCGCCACCGAGTCTTGCGGACGGATGGCGGGCGCAGTATGTTCTACCTGGTTCTGGCAACCAGCCAAAACCAGGTAGAACATCAGAATACCGACAACATAAGAGCCTTTTATTCTATACATTATTATATAGAGATTCTATACATTATTATATATAAGCGGAAGATTAATCCATCTTCCACTTCTTAAACCAATCCTCGTTGAATGTGAATCCGATATTGATACGGAAAGAATTTTCCTTAATCAAATCCTTAGCCGAACTCTTCACCCACTGACCGCTGATATTCAGCATAGAGCGGTTGTTGTAAGAGTTCATGATAGGAATACCGAAACCAGCACTTACAGAGATTTCCTTCGGACCATCAACACCATTCATCTTATAATAAGGTGTGGCGTAGCTGGCACCTACACGATACTGAACACGCTTGAAGAAAGCACGGCTGCGCTCTCCATAGCAATACTGGGCACCAAGATTGAACTTGCTTCTATCCTTGTAGATACCATCTTTCAATGCATAGTTGGTTCCATCGAAACTAGGATAACCCAAGCTACCCCACTTCTGCAAAGTATAATCAAAGCCAACCTTCCACTGGTTGTTATGATTCCACATTACGCCCGCACCAATCATGGTAGGCAACTTATAAGCCTTATCAATAGAATAAGCGGTGGTATCGGTTACACCATTCTGAGTATCATTTGAAATGATCTTCATATCAGCAGAAGCCCCCAGACCATGTCCAGGCGAGAAGGTAACCCCCACGGTAGCCCAATCTTTCTTTGAGAACTGATGGGTATACTGTACACCGAAATCTACCTTATAGCTGTTCACCTGCATAGAATAGTAACGGGTGAGGGTCTTGTAATAAGAATTGCTGTAGCTGTTAGATACGCTTCTGTCGATACTACCCCAGAGATAAGAGAAGTTGGCACCTACAGACAAGCCCTTGAGCGGTTCCCAACCAGCACCGATGTATGCCTGATGCAAACCGCCATCGCCGGAATAGGTATTGGTATAGTAAGCTTCCTTGTCAGCATTCACCCATTCTGATGCAGAATAATTATAGCCAACATTGGTAAAAGGAATGATACCGAAGCTCATACCTACATGTGGCAGCAAGCGGAAGCCTGCAACAACATACTCAAAATTTGAGTTGTTGGCATTCTTCTTCACACCATTCTCTTCAAAATTTGTCACCTGACCAGAGATGCCGGCATCAAGGATGAAAGTCATAGAATCGAGCGAAGCATAAGATGCAGGGTTGAGATAGTTCACCTGATTATGCTCATGAAAGCCGAGACCGACTCCATTCATACCGCGATTAAAACCAGAAGTCTGGTCCGACAAGATGCCAAGACCATACTGGCTGTATGGCGAATTAGTACCACTTTGGGCATTAACCATAAGGGCTGAACCCAACAATAGGGTTGCTAAAAAAAGCTTTCTCATTCTTTAATAATCATTCAAAATTATATTCAGAGTGCAAAAGTATTAAAAAAAATCTAGAAAAAAGAAGGATAATTGAAAATAATAAGGTATTTTTGCATCGTGAAACGTTTTAAGCATATTTTTAGTGCCATTTTAGCAGTAATTTTAATCAATTTAACTACTGAAGTGGCTGCACAGGATTTTTCAAGAGACAAGGACTCTGATATTTCTGTGCAGAACAGTCGTGTCAATGAAGAAGCTACTGCGTGGCTCGATTCTGTTGACATTTCTCTCCTGACTTGCGGACCAGGTCAGGAGGTGTGGTCGTATTATGGACATACCGCTCTACGCATCCAGAACAAAGCTATGGGAACCGACGTTGCCGTCAACTGGGGTATGTTCAGTTTTAACCAAAGTTGCTTTGTGCTCCGCTTTGTTTTCGGACTCACCGATTATCAGATCGGCATCTACCCGATGAGCGACTTCATTGCCGAATATGCACATGAAGGCAGATGGGTAAGACAGCAGCGCCTCCGTCTCTCCCGTACAGAGAAGCTGGGAATCCTGAGAAGCATCGACAAGAATGCACAGCCGGAGAACCGCGTATACCGTTACAATTTTTTCTATGACAACTGTACAACCCGGGCACGCGAGATGATTCTCTCCAACATTGGGAACCAGAGTACCAACTTTAAAGATACCCCTACCACTTCTACCTACAGGGAAGAAATTCACAAGCTAAACGAACAGCACCGTTGGGCAAGATTCGGCAATGACCTTCTTCTGGGTTGTCAGGCAGACCGCCCTATCACACAAAGAGAATGGGAGTTCCTGCCAGACAATCTGAGCAAAGACTTCGCCACAGAAGGAAGAACTGACTTTGTCGGTGCATCTCAGATTGCGGACGGCAAAACCAATGCTACAACAGCCAGCGGCTATATCACCCTGGTAGATGAAACATCTGATCTCATCCCTGCACAGGCACAAGTATCAGACGATACTCCTGTCACACCACAAATGATTGCCATCGCCCTGGCGCTCATCATTATAGGAACAACAATAGGCGAATGTGTAAAAAAGAAAAACTACTGGTGGTTTGATGCCATCCTGCTTGTTCTGACTGGATTACCGGGACTGATTCTCTTTGCCATGATCTTCTCGCAGCATCCTACCGTACAGATAAATTTCCAGATTCTGATACTGAATCCGCTCAACCTCATCTTTGCATGGAAGACCATCAAGAGGATGAAAGCAGGTCGTCAGTATTGGTATTTCGAACTTTTAGGATGGCTTCTGCTCATAGCCCTGTTCATGCAGATATGGCAGAACTATGCTGAGGGTATGAGTATTTTGGCACTTTCTTTGCTAGCGAGATACTGCGTCAAGTCGACCATGATGGATTTAAGTCCAAACAATTACGGTCTACAGAAGCATATCGTAAAGAAATTCAGAAAGAATAAATAGACATTAAAATATACGTAAGGAAACGATTGGTACGATATCGTTTTCCGTACAGAAGAAGATAAACAACAATGATGGTAAACAGATATATCACGGCCCTTTTAGTTGTCTTGGCGGCAACCGGCATGGAGGCACAGACTTATCAGCAGGCGCTGAAGTTTGCGCTTACGGATATATCCTACGATGAATTCATCCAGCAACCGGAGGCGAAGGCATTGGAGGAGGACATCCTCTGCGTGCTCAAAGCCATCAAGGCGGCATCAGAAGATGAAAGCATCGCAGCACACCATCCTACCTTGTCGGCAACACTTGCTGCCCATTCTTCTGACATTCTGACAGACATTCATTCACATATTTATTATGAATCCCCTACGGAGCACAGATACAAAGTTCCGTATGGGAGTATTGTTATTCGAGGTCCAGACTGCTGATTTTGCGCTTTTTGTAAGCAAAACTCAGAAGATTTGCCATAAAAACAGGTAATAATTGGCAATTTCTTGCAGATTTACGGATATTTTTAGTAAATTTGCAAGCTAGTAATAAACAACAGGAAAAAGCAGAAGAGGAAAAAGGACTGACAGAGCAGCATTTGTCTTAACTCCTTTAACTCCTTAACTCCTTTAACTCCTATATTTCGAATAATAATAAAAAATAAATATACAATGAACTTTAACAAAATTCTCCAGTCATTGTTTGGCAACAAGTCAACTCGCGATATGAAGTTGATCCAGCCAATCGTAGAAAAGATCAAGGCAGAGTATCCTAAGATGCAGGCCTTAAGCAATGACGAACTTCGTGCAAAAACAAAAGAACTTCAGAAGTACGTACAGGAGTACGCCAAGGAAGAGAAAGCTAAGATTGCTGAACTCAAGGCTAAAATTGAAGACACTCCTATCGATGAGCGTGAAGGTATCTTCAACCAGATCGACAAGTTAGAGCAGGAAGCACTCGACAAGTATGAGGAAGCCCTCAACGAGGTTTTGCCTCAGGTTTTCGCTATCGTAAAGGATACTGCTCGCCGTTTCGCTGAGAACGAGGAAACAATAGTTACTGCTACCGACTTCGACCGCGAGTTGGCTTCTAATCCAGCTAACGACTTCGTTACCATCGATGGCGACAAGGCTATCTATCACAACCACTGGACAGCCGGCGGTAATGATATGAAGTGGGAAATGATTCACTACGATGTACAGCTCTTCGGTGGTGTTGTTCTCCATCAGGGTAAGATTGCCGAGATGGCTACCGGTGAAGGTAAGACTCTCGTAGGTACTACTCCTATCTTCCTGAATGCCTTGACAGGTAATGGTGTTCACGTCGTTACCGTGAACGACTATTTGGCTAAGCGTGACTCTGAGTGGATGGGACCTCTCTATATGTTCCACGGTCTCTCTGTAGATTGTATCGACAAGCACCGTCCTAATTCCGACGAGCGTCGCAAGGCATACCTGGCAGATATCACCTTCGGTACCAACAACGAGTTCGGTTTCGATTATCTTCGTGATAACATGGCTACCAACCCAGCCGACTTGGTACAGCGCCAGCACAACTACGCCATCGTCGATGAGGTCGACTCTGTGTTGATTGATGATGCCCGTACCCCATTGATTATCTCCGGTCCTATTCCAAAGGGCGACGACCAGATGTTCGAGCAGTATCAGCCATTGGTTGAGAAACTTTACGAGGTACAGCGCAAGCAGGCTACAGAATTGCTCGCCGAGGCTAAGCAGAAGATTAACGAAGGTACAAAGGCTAAGAATCAGGAACTCCTCGATGAAGGTTTCCTCGCACTCTTCCGTTCTTACAAGGCATTGCCTAAGAACAAGCCATTGATCAAGTATCTTTCTGAGGAAGGTATCAAGGCTGGTCTGCTGAAGACTGAGGAGTACTACATGGCAAACAACAACCGTGAGATGCCTAAGGCTACTGAGCCATTGTACTTCGTTGTAGACGAGAAACTGAATTCTGCCGACCTGACCGATAAGGGTACAGACTGGTTGGCTAAGCAGGTAAACGATAAAGAACTCTTCGTATTGCCTGATATCACAACAGAAATGAGCGAACTCGAGGCTCGTACAGACCTTTCAGACCAGGAGCGTCTTGACAAGAAAGACGAGATGCTGGCTCACTATGGTGTACAGAGCGAGCGTGTTCACACCTTGCAGCAGCTCTTGAAAGCATACACCATGTTTAATAACAACGACGAGTATGTCGTAATGGACGGACAGGTGAAGATTGTGGATGAGCAGACAGGACGTATCATGGAAGGCCGTCGCTGGAGCGATGGTTTGCACCAGGCTATTGAGGCTAAGGAGCATGTAAAGGTAGAGGCTGCTACACAGACCTTCGCTACCATCACACTTCAGAACTACTTCCGTATGTACCACAAGCTCGCCGGTATGACCGGTACAGCAAGTACTGAATCTGGTGAGTTCTGGGATATCTACAAACTCGATGTTGTTGAGATTCCAACCAACCGCCCTATCCAGCGTAAGGACTTGGATGACCGTGTATACAAGACAGCCCGCGAGAAGTATCGTGCAGTTATCGACGAAATCGAGGAGACACGTAATGCAGGTCGCCCAGTCTTGGTAGGTACAACATCTGTCGAGATTTCTGAGTTGTTGAGCAAGATGTTGAAGATGCGCAACATTCCTCATAATGTATTGAACGCTAAGCTGCACCAGCAGGAGGCTCAGATTGTAGCCGAGGCAGGTCGCTCAGTTAACGGTAAGGGTGCCGTAACCATCGCTACCAACATGGCTGGTCGTGGTACCGATATCAAGCTGACTCCAGAGGTGAAGGAAGCAGGTGGTCTTGCCATCATCGGTACAGAGCGTCATGAGAGCCGTCGTGTAGACCGTCAGCTCCGTGGTCGTGCCGGTCGTCAGGGTGACCCAGGTTCTTCTGTATTCTATGTATCATTGGAGGATAAGCTGATGCGTCTGTTCGCTTCTGAGCGTATCGCCAAGGTAATGGACCGTCTCGGTTTCGAGGATGGTGAGCGTATCGAGAGCCCAATGATCAGCAAGAGCATCGAGCGTGCCCAGCGTAAGGTTGAGGAGAATAACTTCGGTATCCGTAAACACCTCTTGGAGTATGATGACGTGATGAACCGTCAGCGTACCGTTATCTACGAGAAACGTCGCCACGCCCTCATGGGTGAGCGCATCGGTATGGATATTGCCAACATCATCTGGGACCGCGTATTGAACATCGTTAACAACAACGACTTCTTCGGTGCCAAGGAAGAGTTCCTGAAAGTTCTCGCAATGGAGATCCCATTCAACGAGGATGAGTATGAGAACGGAAGACGTGAGGATTTGGCTGAGCGTGCTTTCCAGGAGGCTATGGCTACATTCAAGCGTAAGACAGACCGCATCCAGGCTACAGCAATGCCTATCATCAAGCAGGTATACGAAAACCAGGGTGCTATGTACGAGCGCATCATGGTGCCTATCACAGACGGCAAGCGCATGTACAATATTCCTTGCAACCTCAAGGAGGCATACGAGAGCGAGGCTAAGAACGTAGTGAAGGAGTTTGAGAAGAGCGTTGTTCTCCAGATCATCGATGACGACTGGAAGGAGAACCTCCGCAAACTCGACGAACTGAAGCACTCTGTACAGAATGCAAGCTACGAGCAGAAGGATCCTCTCCTCATCTTCAAGTTGGAGAGTGCCAAGGTTTGGGATGCCATGATCAATGACATGTACGACCGTATTGCAAGCATTCTGATGCGTGGTCAGATTCCTGTAATGGAGCAGGAGCAGCCAGTTCAGGAGGCAGCTCCTGAGCAGCGCACCCAGCAGAACTATGTAGAGAGCAAGGTTGATCTGGATGCAGAGCGTGAGGCACAGGAGGCAGCTGCTAACCAGGATACCCGAGAGGGCGCAGAAGTAAACCGCACTCCATACCGTGCTGAGCGTATGCCACGTCCTAACGACCCATGTCCATGCGGAAGCGGCAAGAAGTTTAAGAACTGCCACGGCAGAAACCTGTAATCACAAGAAATGATGATGCTCTTATATATATAATAAGGTATAAGAACATACGTCATCAGAAATAATGATAAGAATACCTAGATTTGATGATACTCTCATCATTTCTAGGTATTTTTTTTATAAAACTACATCATTGCTATCAAGTTGCAAAGAATTATTAGTAACTTTGCAGCCAAAAAGAAAAAAAAGCAGACCATAAGGCCGTGCTCAAGGAAAAGAACAAGATTAAAACAAGGAAAGATATATGAAATTATCAGAACTTAAAACAGGTGAAAGTGGCGTTATCGTCAAGGTATCCGGTCACGGTGGCTTCCGCAAGAGAGTCATCGAGATGGGATTCATCAAGGGCAAAAAAGTAGATGTACTTCTCAACGCCCCACTCCAGGACCCTGTAAAATACAAAATCATGGGCTATGAAGTTTCTCTCCGTCATAGCGAAGCTGACCATATCGAGGTGGTTTCCATCGAAGAGGCTAAGCACGATGCCCAACTGAATAAAGCTGACGAAGTAGACCGCCAGCAGGTAATTGACTCACAAGCAACAGATACTGTAAACAACGATGAGAATGCACTCGGCGACAAAATGCTCGTAGCTGAAAGAAAAGACAATGCCAGCAACGAAGCCTTGGCTGAGCAGGAAGCAGAACGACTCCACCGCGTCATCAACGTAGCTTTGGTAGGTAACCCAAACTGTGGTAAGACTTCCCTCTTCAACTTTGCATCGGGTGCTCACGAACGTGTAGGCAACTATAGTGGTGTAACTGTAGATGCCAAAGTAGGTGAAGCCGATTTCAACGGCTATCACTTCAATCTAGTAGATTTGCCGGGCACCTATTCGCTTTCTGCCTATTCTCCGGAAGAACTCTATGTGCGCAAGCAGCTCATCGAGCATACGCCGGATATCGTCATCAATGTCATCGATACCAGCAATCTGGAGCGCAACCTCTATCTCACTACCCAGTTGATAGACATGCACATCCGCATGGTCTGCGCCCTCAACATGTTTGATGAAACCGAGAAGCGTGGCGATAACATCGACTACGACAAACTGGGCGAACTCTTCGGTATCTCGATGATTCCTACCGTCTTCACCAATGGCCGAGGCGTAGACAAACTCTTCGAGACCATCATCGAACTTTACGAAGGCAAGGAAGATTCCAGCGCTCACTATCGCCATATCCATATCAACCACGGACATGAGATAGAGCACGGTATCGAGCATATCCAGAAGTATCTGAAGGCAGATGATTCCATCCGTCAGCGCTACTCTACCCGATATCTCTCCATCAAGTTATTGGAGAATGATAAGCATGCAGAGGAATACGTAAGCCATCTGAAATCTTCTAAAGAGATCTTCGCAGCCCGTGACGAGGCAGCCAAGCGTGTGAAGGAAGAGACCCTGGAGGATAGCGAAACCGCCATCATGGATGCCAAATATGGTTTTATTCATGGCGCATTGCAGGAAGCAGGCTATGAACCGGGCAAGGCAAAGGATACCTATCAGGTAACCCACCTCATCGACAGCATCCTGACCAACAAATATGTGGGCTTCCCAATCTTCATTCTCCTGCTGTTCATCATGTTCTCAGCTACCTTCGTACTGGGCGAGATACCTAAGGGATGGATTGAAGACGGTGTGGCATGGCTGGGAGAATTCATCAGTACCACAATGCCGGACGGACCTGTAAAGGATATGCTGGTAGATGGTGTGATTGGTGGTGTTGGTGCGGTCATCGTCTTCCTGCCACAGATTCTCATTCTGTATTTTTTCATCTCTTATATGGAGGATTCGGGATACATGGCTCGTGCCGCCTTCATCATGGATAAGCTGATGCACAAGATGGGCTTGCATGGCAAGTCATTCATCCCGCTGATTATGGGATTCGGATGTAACGTACCTGCGGTGATGGCAACGAGAACTATCGAGAGTCACCGTTCCCGTCTGATTACGATGCTGATATTGCCATTGATGAGCTGTTCGGCTCGTCTGCCAATCTACATCATGGTCATCGGAACGTTCTTTGCCATCCAATACCGTTCGCTCATCATGGTATCACTCTATCTCATCGGCATCTTCCTAGCCGTGATATTGAGCCGCATCTTTGCCAGTTTCGTGGTGAAGGGCGAAGATACCCCATTCGTAATGGAGTTGCCTCCTTACCGCTTCCCTACCTGGAAGGCGATAGGCCGACATACCTGGGAGAAGGGTAAGCAGTACTTGAAGAAGATGGGTGGTATCATCCTTGTGGCAAGTATCATCGTCTGGGCTTTGGGCTACTTCCCTCATAATGAGGAACTTGACAACCAGGCACAGCAGGAGCAGAGCTATATCGGCAGAATCGGTAAGACCATCGAGCCTATCTTCACCCCACAGGGTTTCGACTGGAAACTGGATGTGGGTCTGGTTTCCGGTGTAGGTGCCAAGGAGATTGTTGCCTCAACAATGGGTGTGCTCTACAGCAACAACGACAGTTTCTCTGATGATCAGGATTACAACGATGAAGACGGAAAATACGAAGTATTGAAGAAGCAGATGACTTCTGACTTGAAGAAGACCTACGGTTACAGCGATGCCGAGGCGGAATCGAAGGCTACGCTCACCGCCTACTGTTTCCTCCTCTTTGTATTGCTCTACTTCCCTTGCATCGCCACCATTGCCGCCATTAAGGGCGAGACGGGCAGTTGGAAATGGGCAGGCTTTGCCGCCGGCTACACCACGCTTCTGGCATGGGTAGTATCAGCTCTGGTCTTCCAGATAGGAAGTTTGTTTATATAAGAAATACAGTTCCCTATGCATAAGAAAGCCCCTAG
This sequence comes from Segatella sp., assembly GCF_977051555.1. Classification (NCBI taxonomy): domain Bacteria; kingdom Pseudomonadati; phylum Bacteroidota; class Bacteroidia; order Bacteroidales; family Prevotellaceae; genus Segatella; species Segatella sp. The sequence goes on along the minus strand of NZ_CDRSSE010000005.1, from coordinate 82,143 downwards.
ACTTTTTCATCGAAGTCTAGGGGTTTTCTTGTTTCCAAGTTAAATAACAAACAAAAAATCAGCGATATTCCTTGCTTATTCCAAATAATTATGCTAACTTTGCCACAAAATATAAATCATAAGGAGAATCGCTCATGGATAGTAATATCACAAAGAAGAAATTTGCCAAACGCGAATACATTTATCGCAAGCGCATCCCTTACGGAATGATGAACTTCGTTACCGTGAGAGAGAGGAATTGTTATTACGTTGACAAGACCTCATTTATTGAAGAAATTGAAAATTCAAACATGTATTTCTTCTATATCCGCCCTCGCCGTTTCGGCAAGAGCCTTACCCTCTCCATGCTCAAACAGTATTACGACATCAACATGGCTGATAGGTTTGAGGAACTGTTTGGGGGATTGTATATCGGCGAGAATCCAACACCTGAGCACAATACCTATCTGATTATCTCGCTCAACTTTGCCGTGGTAGATGCCAATCTTGAGAATTATAAGAAGGGACTTGATGCACATTGCAACACCGAGTTTAACTACTTCTGCGATGTGTATGCACGTTATCTGCCTGCCAATTTGAAGGAGGAAATGAACAAGAAGGACGGTGCAGCTGAGCAGCTGGACTATCTCTGCAAGGAATGCAAGAAGACTGGACAGAAGGTGTATCTATTCATCGATGAGTATGATCATTTCACGAATACCATCCTGGCAGAACCGGATTGCCTCAACAGCTATCAGGCTGAAACTCATGGCACGGGTTATCTACGCAAGTTCTTCGATACCATCAAGTCGGCTACTGATTCTACCCTGGAGCGAGTCTTCGTAACCGGCGTCAGTCCTGTTACCATGGATGATTTGACCAGCGGTTTCAACATCGGTACCAACTACTCCTTGGCATACGAGTTTAACGAGATGACAGGTTTCACGGAGGAAGAAGTACGCGAAATGCTCACTTACTATACCGATACCCTCAATCTCCACAACTACACCGTGGATGATTTGATAGAACTGATGAAGCCATGGTACGACAACTATTGCTTCGCAGAGGCTTCTTACGGAGAAACCACCATGTATAATTCTAACATGGTGCTCTATTTCATTGATAATTATATCAGAAATAGAGGAAAACTGCCAAGGAATATGATAGAGGAAAATATCCGATTGGATTACAATAAACTCCGTATGCTCATCCGCAAGGACAAGGAGTTTGCCCACGATGCCTCTATCATCCAGCAACTGGTAGAGAATGGTTTTGTGGCTGGTGAACTCAAGACAGGCTTCCCTGCCGAGCAGATAGGCGACCCGGATAATTTCGTGAGTCTGCTTTACTACTTCGGCATGGTTACCATCGCCGGAACTCATCAGGGAAAGACCAAGTTCGTAATACCAAATGAAGTAGTGCGGGAGCAGTTGTTCAGATATCTCCTTGACACATACAAGGAGAACGATCTGAAATACGACTCATACGAAAAGGGAAACCTGGAAAGTGCCTTGGCATATTGTGGAGAATGGAAGCCATATTTTGAATACATCGCAGATAGTCTGCATAAATATTCATCCCAAAGAGACCACCAGAAGGGAGAATATTTCGTACATGGATTCACGCTTGCCATGACCTGCGACAACAAGTTCTATCGCCCGATATCCGAAAAGGATACACAGGAAGGATATGCCGATATCTTCCTCTGTCCATTGGTTGACAACTTTAGCGATATGCTGCATTCCTACATCGTAGAGCTCAAGTATGCCAAGTCGAAAGATACCGATGCGCATGTGGAACAACTCAGACAGGAAGCCATCAGTCAGGTGAATAGATATGCAGAAAGTGAAGTAGTAACTTCTTCCATCAAGACCACACAGCTGCATAAAATCATAGTGGTGTATAAAGGCACAGAAATGGTGGTTTGCGAAGAAGTATAAATTCCACAAAAGAGGAATAGAATGTAAAAAGGCGCACAACACCTGAACGACAGCCGCACAACAACTGAGCGACGCTCGCACAACACCTGTTGTGCAAGCGCACATCAGCTGTTGTGCGGCTCACTATACAATATATCCTGAAGACTTATTCAATATATCTGAAAGACTTCAAGTAACTGTTCGGAAGACTTATGTCATATCCTTGAACGCCATCAATCATATCCTTAAACGACATCAACCATATCATTAGAAGGCATCAATCATATCATTAGAAGACATCAACCGTTTCCTTATTCAGGATAATCTCTTTCCTACCTTTGCGGCAACAAACGCTATCATCAGACCCAGGCAGACGGCAATGCTGATGGCAATGCGGAGACCGGTAGCCTCAGCAAGCCATCCGATAACTGGAGGTCCTACCAGGAAACCGAAGAAACTGATGCTCGAAACGATGGTAATGGCGATGCTCGCCTTGATGGTTCCCAACTTTCCGGCGATACTGTAACAGATAGGAACCGACGAAGAGATACCGAAACCTACCAGCAGGAACCCCAAAGTGGCAGGAATGAGATAAGGCAAGGCGGCAGCCATCCACAAACCACCCAATATCAAACCACCACAAACCTTCAAGACTCTGGATGGTCCATATTTCGTAACAAACCCATCAGCCATGAATCTACCTAACGTCATCGCTCCCATACCAGCCACATAACCCGCACGGATAAAAGCCTCATCGAGTTTTACTACTGATGAGAAATATACGCTACTCCAATCGTAAACGGTACCTTCACAGAACATGCCGGCAAATCCCATCAGTCCCAAGAGGAACAGAATCGGGTCGATGGTCTTGAAAGAGAACTTCGGAACATCCTCCTCTTCAGCCTTCGCCATGGCATCATTAACCAGAAAGCGGAAACCGACAGCAACAATGAGAATACTCAGAGCCAGGATAGTTCCAAAGTGGACATCTATCGGGAGCAAAGTATTAGCAAAGATGGCACCGATGATACCACCCGAAAAACCGCCCAGACTCCACAGACCATGAAACGACGACATGATGTTGCGCCCATACATCTTCTCTATCAGACATGCCTGCGTATTGGTGGCAATGTTCATCAGATTCGCCATCATTCCGAAAGCAATAAGACTCAAAATCAGATGAAAAACCGTAGTACTGCTACCGATGCAGAAAAGAACCAGGGCATAGAGCAGTTCTGACAGAACCAGCATCTTCTTGCTGCCAAATCTACTCACCAGGATACCCGAGAAAGCCATCATCAGAAGCTGGCCGATAGGGATGGCAAAAAGCACAGTTCCCAACTGTCCGTTGCTCAGATGCAACATCTGTTTTACATCCGGAATACGGCTTGCCCAACTGGCAAACACCACTCCCGGTACAAAATAATAAGCCGCAACCGCCACTCGCTTGCGCGCCAAATCACTCAAATTACTCAATTTACCCAAACTGACTGTCATCCTTAATATACCTGTTTTATATATTCATTTCTATTTGCGGCTGCAAAATTACAAAAAAAAGCAGAAATAGACCGATATTTGAACAAAAAATATTGCGCCGTTTGAGATTTTTGACGTACCTTTGCGCTCAGAATTAAGAATAAAAACAAACGAATTATGAAGAAACAAACAATCATGACGCTGGCACTTGCCCTCACTCTGGCGATGCCAACCCTACCCGCCTTCGCCCAGAAGGCGATGAGCAAGAAGGAAATAGCAGAAAAAGAAAAGACTTTCAAGAACCTTCAGCATCCTTGGAAGGGAAAGAAGGTGGCTTACTTCGGTGACTCCATCACCGACCCTAACATCAAGGCATCGAAGGTGAAATACTGGGGATTCCTGCAGGAATGGCTCGGCATCACCCCTTATGTTTACGGCGTGAGCGGCAGACAGTGGAACGACATCCCCCGTCAGGCAGACCAGCTCCAGCAAGAACATGACGATGATTTCGATGCCATCCTCATCTTCATGGGTACCAACGATTACAACAACGGTGTGCCTGTAGGCGAATGGTATACGGAGACTTTCGACAGCGTGAGAGTAGCCCGCCACAAGCCAAGCGAAATGGTACAGCGCCGCCACCGCCACTTCTGTATGGACAAGAATACCTTGAAAGGCCGCATCAACATCGCCATGTCGAAGTTGAAGCAGATGTATCCTACCAAGCAAATCGTGGTGATGACTCCTGTGCACCGTGCCCTCTTCACCAGTGGTGACAAGAACATCCAGCCAGACGAGATGTACGAGAATGCGCGTGGCATCTTCTTCGATGAATACGTGAAAGCTATCAAGGAAACAGGCAATGTCTGGGCGGTTCCGGTCATCGACCTCAACTCCCTTTCCGGTCTTTTCCCTCTTTACGATGCTGGTGCCCAGATGTTCAACAAGCCGGATACCGACCGTCTCCATCCAAACGATGCCGGTCATGCCCGCATGGCAAAGACCATTATGCAGCAGCTCTCTGCATTGTCTTGCGTATTCTAGAAATCCGCATCATTTTCTACCCACGTACATGAGCATCCATACCCATGTACACGGGTAAGCATGACCGAAACGATGGGTACGAGTGACCGTGACGATGGGTAAAGATGACCAAGGTAGTTGGGCAAATTTGCCCAACGCCTCGGGCACAGGCGGGCATTGCCTTAGCGTGCCTTTTCCTTCTATCGATAGATACTTTTTTACTTTATAAACTAGAAAAGTAGCATGTTTTGGTGCATGGATACTATACAATTAAACCAAAACAGCTTTGGAATATCATAGAGAAGGATATACCTGTTTTGATGCCGCAAATCAAGCAACTTCTTGATTCAGAGAAGTTTACAGAAGAGTAAGCAAGAATAAGGCGTGGCATTAGGTGGCAATAGGTGACAATAAGAATACGTCTTATTGCCACCTATTTCTTTCTGTGTATCAATTACTTACAATCTGCGTGGCAGATGTGACAATAAAATAGAAAAACTTTTTCTACATACGCGATGTAATATAGGCATCAATATCGCTAAATGTCGTATCCAAGAACGTGAGATCTGTCATTTTCAAAACATCAATCATACGATATTCCTTATACAGTTGGCGAGAAAAACGAAGTTCAAAGGCTAAACGCAAATCATCTGTTGCATCAGCCCCTTCATCTTGCTTAGCCTCTTTACCCGTTATGGTTCTCATTCTCACAATCTCATACACATCACGAATCCCCTTACCCTTGATATACGGCACGAAATAATGAAGATCCTGCAAAGCGATGGTTGAAGGGAACTTGGCACCCGTATAATATAAGGTGGCAGATTGATTCAAGAAACTCTTTTCATATCCACGCCGATGACTCGGACGAACCACACCAACCAACACCCGATTATCCACTTCCATTACAGTTCCCTTCTGCGGAATCACATGTTGCACAGTATCCTTCGCCTTCGTTTCTATCAGTTCTCTGATAAAACCTTCAAGCAACTTTCTGTTATCGCTATCGTTCGGCCGAAGCGGAAAAGCACCAATGTTCACCTCCTTAATAGTTTGATAGAACTTTGACACCTCCACCTCCGCCGGTTTACCATCTCCAGGAAAAAGAATGTATCCGCCAATCACCTCCTTCTTTAACGGAGCCTCAGCATAATCACGATAATAAATGGCATCACGATAACGATGCATCTGATTGATGGCATCATCCGGCGGCACATCTACTCCACTCGCATTCTTGCTGGCTATCCGATATTTCGCATCGAAGAGATAGGTCATCTTCATATCTTTCTGCAGATCATTCTTGGTAAGTTGCAACACGATATCCGGCTTCTGGGGAACTGTTGGTACTATCAGATTCTGCATTCCTATACTATCATTTGTCTGCTCAGTACTTTTCGGATTATATACCAATTCGGCAAGTTCCACCCCATCTTTTCGAAAGAGAATACGAGAATGCTCTCCCTTACCCAACTCCCAGGTAAACAGACCATTCAACTCCATTCGGTTGCGATGTTCCACATCATCCATATCCAGATTCAACTCCTTTTTTACGATGTGACTCACCTCTATGAAACACCATATTTCATAAAGCGTGGCGATGTCCTTAGATTGCAACCGATAGATACCCTCGTTCAGCGAGTAAGCCTTACGGAGCAAATTCCAAGTCCGATAAACCTGACTATATCCCGTAGCTTTCTGAAGAACCATACTTTCCTGATTCAACCCCTTGAAACGACCAACGGTTCGGAAGAAAGGATTTTTCCTTAATCGATTCAGAGAAACATAAGTTGCCTGAAGTTCTTGCTTAGTAGCATCAGAAACCTCCTTAACCTGCTCTATACGAGTTTTTAAGAGTGCATACTTATCCGTTATCTGCGATAAAGCAAATTTCAGAAATCGATTTTCCTGAGTATCATTCGACTCCACCTTTTCGATGATACGATAAAGATGAGCGGGTTCTTTGCGATGCTCAGCTATTTCATTTTCAAGAGACATCGGAATCCGCCGCAACTTATCAGCCCGCAGATAAGTTTCCCTGCCATGCAAGCGATGACGTGGCCGGTCGATAATGTGACGACAAGCCTCCAAGAACTTCTTTTGTTCACCAGCAAAGATACTCCACCATATAATCTCTGGCGTTTCTCCCTGTTTATCAGGAGCAAAACTATGATAGGTACGTTTAAGGAAATCAAGCGAGAGCATCCGATACTCTTGCTCAATATCCTCTACGATTTTCTTCCAATGAGAATGATAATCCAGCTTAGAGCTCAACACCTCGAAGGAGAATGAAAACTTTCTTTTGATGAGTTCAGAAGATACATTATCTGATTTCTTTCTCTTAACAGTATAATCAAAACAGATTTCAGAACGTCCTATCTCATTGCCGAAATTCAGAAAGCCAGCCAACATACCATGCCGGAAACTGAACCTATCGTTTTCATTCTGCAAGATGGAATCAAAATGTGCATCTACTACCTTAGCGGTATTCTTTTCCTTAAACTCCACCCATATCGGATAGTCTGCATTATCAAAGAATATGGCAGGAGCAGAAGAATCTTTTAATATTACCTCAGAAGTGGATTGATCATTCAAATACCGCTCCACCTGTTCAACCCCATCCGACCAGGAATATGTGGAGGTAAGTTTGTCTTCCCCCACATTCCTCTTCGCTTTATCCCAAACAGCATCAAACTTGGTGCATTCAATGGTCATCACAAAGTCGTGATGTTTGATTCTTAAAAGTTCCATTACCGTTAACTCCAAAAACTAGTGTAACCAGAACTAAGTTTCTTTTCCATTTCATCCAACTTAGCTAGAGAAACAGAACTATCTCTCATGTTTTCGGGCAACATCTTCGAAACCACTTCCTTCAAGGAAGCGAGCAACTCCGCCTTTACCTTCTCCTCATCGCCTTCTATTCTAGAGAGGATTTTCATAGAAGTAATCTCATCCAAAGCACGGACCACGACTTCATTTTGCGACATTTCCTGCCCTTGGCTGTTTTTACGATAAGGCAAATTATTGACCACATAGAGCAAGAATTCGTTACGGGTTCGATAAGCAATTTTAAAAGGTGTACCTTCCAATACAGCATTGATTTTCTGCAAGTACTGTATCGCCTGGTTGCAAACCTCCCGGTTTTCCTGGTACACGTCAACACCTTCCACCTTATCTCCTACCAAGTCTTCAAAGTTGAGTTTTCCTATCTGTTCGTGTCGGGAAGTTAATCCACCATATAAATCCACCTCATTCATTTCGATGGTCATGGCTCTGTCGAGTACTTTTCGGGAGAAAGAAAAGGTTGTTTCGTCCATATTGACGGTTCCCACGATAATGAGGTTCTGGGGGATTGTTAATCGCCTTCCACCTTCTTCTTTTAAATATAGATTTCTTTCTTCGTCATTATCTGCAAAGAGTTGATCTATCAAATTTTTATAAGCTTCAGTCTGTTCATAATCAACAATCGGATCCGTTACAACAACGCCATCTTCATCAACTTGTCTGCCTTCAATCACACTCAAGAACTCAGCAAAGTATTGTTCTACAGGAGCAAGATTCATCTCATCCAGACATAAGAAATAAGGATGCTTTGGGTCGTGGATAGCCTTAACCATAAATCGAAGAAATGGTCCAACAATATAACGTTCGCCATAAATTCGACTTACATACCCAATAAGTTCAGATGAGTCATGCCAATTAGGCTTCACCTGTACCATCTCAAAGTTCTTAGGCTTATGCTCCTTATATTCGGGAGAATCAACATCCCAACAAGCACGAGCCAATTCACGAACGATTCTACTCTTACCTGTACCAGAGATACCAGCCAAGAGAAGGAAAGGCTTCGACTTGATGGCTGTGATATAAGGGCGGTACTTGTATTTGATTGAATCTTTATTTTTTGAAGATATCTCTTTATCAACAAACAATTCATCGATATCAGCAGCAGATATACTACAAGCTTCTAAATCAAACTTCAGAATATATTTATTTAAGCAAACAAGAAAGTTTTCCTTATCCGCCAAAATGAAATCAATTAACTTTTCTGTAAAAATATCCTGTAAAGCAACAAGTATAGCCTCGTAATTATCACCATCGGGAATTGAGACATCTCTTAAAATCCATATAATAAGAGCTACATATAATTCTTTGTTTTCAACATATGCAGACAAATTAGAATAATACTCCTCATCACGTATCAAAACCCCATTCCGAATTGAAAATAAAGGCTTATTACCACGTTTGGGATAGCTAAATGTTTCTGATGAATTTACAAGAGAAGCACTAACTTGTCCAGCAGAATAAAAATTACTTCCAACACAATAATCTCCAGCATGTGATTTTAAAGGATGGAAGAAATTAGTAGTGTACATTCCTTCACATACACTACATATCTTTCCTACATAAGAAACAAATTCTTTTTTATCTGCCAAATCACGAGTATCACAATCTCTATTATGCGTACGAAAGAACATATCCAAAGCCAAGAAATGCCTAATCGCACTTACTTTTTGAGTAGCACCTTGCAAACTCGGATTTTCAGACAAACGAGAAAGGCATTCATATGCCTTTAATACTGATTTTTTTGAAAAATATCTCATACTTAATCCTTAGGTAATACTTTTAATAATGCATATCCCAATACCCATGCAAGTACAGGTGGAACAGCATTTCCTATCACTTTATAACGAGATTGAAGTGGTATAGAAGTAAAGAGATAATCATCCGGAAAAGACTGAATTCTCGCACATTCACGAACAGAATATCTTCTATTCTCTACAGGATGTGTTATACCACATTTATCGGGTTGAGCTGAAGCGGTAATCGTTCCATTAATTTCCCCAAAAGCAAATCTTCTGAAAAATTTTGGTGCATGATACTTCTTTGGATTATCAGCAATTTTTTTGAAACGTTCCGTTAGAAGTTCATAAGGAATATCCTTCCACGATCTACCTTCAAAGCAAATTGACGGTAAATCAGAATAGCGGTATCCATCTTTAAAATATTTAAAAGCATCTAGCCCATGAGAGCATCCACCAATCAAGTCAACGGTATGCTGCGTTCCAGGACTATAAGGCCAAACATCAGAATCTGCTACATCACTAATATTTTGTAATATTCGCCCTAATAACAATTCTTCTTTTTTTCCAAAATGCTCAGAAGGTATTTCATATTCTTCCACAATTTCTTTCATCAGACCAAAATCAAAAGCAGGAATTCCTAAAGACTTATCAATACCAACCATTAAAACCCTATATCGTTTTTGAGGTACTCCATAGTCTGAAGCACATACTAAATGCATCGAAACATCATACCCTAATAAGTTCATTCGCTTTTCGATTTCTTGCGGTACTGTTGTTACATTATCTTCCATCTTAGAAGACAAAATACCACGGACATTTTCAAAGACAAAAGCTTGAGGACGATGTCCATTATCGATTTTTCCTCTAATAACACGTTCACATTCAGCAAATAAAGTTCCACGACCACTAGTGTCATTTACTCCTTTTCGGTTACCTGCATTTGAAAAAGGCTGGCAAGGAAAGCCTGCCAACAGGATATCAAAATCTGGAATTTCAGAAACTTCAACATCACGAATATCTGCCAAAATACTTTCTCTACCATCTCTCGTCAATAAATGATTTGCATTATAGCAAATATAAGCATCCTGGTCAAAGTCGTTTGCAAAAACAATTTTTGTATTTAATCTTTTGAAGTAATGACTTCCAAAATGAAATCCACCAGTAAAGCCTAAATCTAGTCCTCCACATCCAGAAAATAAAGACGCAATTTTTTTGGGCATATTGCACAACGTTTTTAGGGAAACTATTACTAATTTCCCTTGTTACTAACTATTTTGAAGTGACAAATACCCACATATAAATACAAGAGTATAACCCATGAGTACATAACTCATGCGCTACACTGTATTATATAACGAATCTATAAAAAGGATATATTGCCGCTATAGATGAGCGTTGAACTTCATTCAGAGAATGGGCTAACACACAATGCCCGAGAGATAGACACAAAAGAAGCGTAGGCTTCCCTTATCTAACTCTCGGGCATTTGGCGTGGCCCATTCCTACAGATAAGTTCAGCCCACGCTATAGCGCAGGCATTCACTTATTCTATGTAGGAAATACGTCTTTAAATCGCCAAATTTCGAGAGTATTCCGAATATCGTAAACGCTTTGTATATTAATATGTTATATGTCTAAAGTTTATTCTTTCTGTTTCTTATTATTCTATTTTATTTGTTCAACATTATGTTACAAGGGATCAGCCGCCTGCGGCAACCTCTCCCCTTTCGAGGGCAAAGTTACAAAAAATAAATGAAATATGCAACTTAATACTTCAAAATATCTTTTATCGAGTAAATTTTACTTGAAGCATCAAAGGAGAATCTTTATATTTACAACATTATCAGTCCTGCTCTTTATTGGCTTGTTGTTGCATAAAAATCTCTTTTTGCCGCTCTATTTCGTGTCGAAGCTGATCTTCGGTTGGCAGATAAGTCAAATACTTAGCTTGAAACAATTGCTTATTCTCCTTCAAGATAGAATACTTTGCCATATCCTCACTTGTCTTCGAACACAAAATCAAGCCTATCGTCGGATTATCACCATCCGTTCTTTTCAACTCATCATACATTCTGACATACATATCCATCTGCCCAACATCTTGATGAGATATCTGGGTAGTCTTCAGGTCAATCAACAAAAAGCATTTCAAGATATAGTTATAAAACACAAGGTCTATATAGAAATCTCCCATATCAGTATGAATATGCTGTTGGCGAGCAACAAAGGCATAACCTTTACCCATTTCCATGATGAACTTCTGAAGATGAGTAATGATACTTCCTTCCAACTGCGACTCTGAAAAATCAGAATTAGGTGCAAGTCCCAAAAATTCTGCCACTACTGGATTCTTGATAAATTCCAATTTGTCCTTTTGCATAGGAGCAGTAATTTCTTTCATCTCATTCTCCACTACAATTTTATTCTGCGATTGCAATAGACGGTAATAATATTGCGAAGCAATGTTTCGACGAAGCGTTCTCACACTCCAAGTCTCCACAAATGCCTCGTGGGCATACCAATTGCGAGCAGCCTCATCATCTATATCCAGAAGCTGACAGTAATGTGTCCAAGAAAGAAGCTCAGATTTTCCAATCGGTGATTGGAAAATGTTTGGGAAAGTCTTATAGAATCTTGTAAAGTTATATAAATAACTCTTAGTAAAGCCCTTACCATATATACTAGTAAGCTCCTTCGAAAGATTCTTTATGACTTCATGCCCATATTCTGCACGATTTTCCCCCAACAAGATTTCCTCGCTAATACGTTTACCAAGCAACCAATTGCGTTGAACCATCGTAATATTGATAGAGCGGAAAGCCTCTTGTCGTGCGAAATCTATTATGCTTTGAGCATCAGCCAACAGATTGTCACTATTGTTACATAATTTCAAATTCATTTTCTTCATATACAAAAAATTACATTCTTATATGTGGGCAAATTTACAAAGAAATATCGAGAATACCACATTTTTTATATATAAAAGTTTGGAGAATGCAAAGAAAACTTGTATTTTTGCAGCACATATAATAAATTGATTAATAGGAGGACATAAATATGGCAACAGCAATAAAAGTAATCCCTACTTTACATGGCGAAGATGCAATTCGCTTTCGTGAGGAAATGGAAGCAAACGAAAGAGCATTTCTTTCAAGATCGAAAAGGGATAGAAATAAAGACCCCTTTGTTATAAAAATGAGAGAAATGTTACGCAAATCTGGATTAAGATAATTAAGAAATACCAGACTCATGTATTGTGATTTATTGGCAGAAGATTAATGAAGTATTTAAAGATACTTAGCTTAAAACAGAAGAAATCATGATAAACGACAGAAGACAACTGGCTGACGTGTATCAGCAAACTATAGATATTGTACTGGAGGGACATTACACCTCGGAGAATGGGGAGGAAGTGAAACTGCTCGACAATACGAAGATGCTCAAGGGAAGCAGATTCTATACCAAGCCACTGGATGCTTCTAATGTACCTAGCCTTACAGAAGGTTCCACCAAGATTATTGTGAAGAATGACGACAGCATCCATTGCGGTCATCTGTTGCAGCAAGAAGGATACAATCCCGTGGTTCTCAACCTGGCAAGCCGTCGCAACCCGGGCGGTGGCGTGAAGAACGGAAGCCGGGCACAGGAAGAAAGCCTCTTCCGCAGCACCAACCTCTTTCTCTCGATGTATCGCTATGCAGAATATGCCGAGGATTACGGATTGGAGAAAAGCAAGTTCCAATATCCCATGCCTGTGAGATTCGGAGGCATCTATGTGCCAGACGCTACCGTGTTCAGGGCTGGAGCCAAGGATGACTTTGCCTTGCTCGATACTCCTTATTATATGTCGTTCGTGGCAGTAGCTGCCATCAATCATCCTGATTTAGATAGAGATGGAAACATCTGCGAAGAAGATGCCGCATTGACGAAGAACAAAATGAGGACGATGCTGCGTATCGGTCTGTTGAACGGACACGACAGCATCGTGCTCGGTGCATTCGGTTGCGGTGCCTTCCACAATCCTCCGAAACATATCGCAAGACTGTTTCACGAAGTCATTGACGAGAAGGAGTTCAAGGACAAGTACAAGCTCATCGCCTTCGCCATCCTTGAAGACCATAACTCGCCAAGAGGTGGAAACCTGCAACCCTTCATCGAGGAATTCAAGTCATAAACTCCCACAGATTTGGCTTTCCCTTCGGCCGCCGATTTTCAATTCACAGATTCACACAGATGGGGCTTGATTCATATCAGAGAAACATTCCCCTACTTCCAGCAGTAATCAATGCCTCGTTTCTCGCACTCTCCCCGCAGGGCGGCAAGGAAGTAACTGCGCTCGCTGCCCCACCCACGAACCTTGCGCTCATGCTCTACGGTCTGCTTTAAACGCTCATCGCAGTATGCAGCAAAGCGGGCTGCATACTCTGAAATTCTTGACTCGGCATAGCCTGCATCAACAGTTGATGACTCGGCATTAGCTGCCATTACATTCTCATTGTTCTTTAAATCTGAATTTGGATTCATAAAGATAATTATTTTAAGTTGTTAAACACTTACGCATTCTTTTACCACCGTGGTTATCTCTATGCGAAACTCGGTTGGTGTGCCACAACTGGGCAACTCTTAATGCTTGATTTCGGTTGCAAAAGTACATCATTATTCTGAAACCACCAAATTTTTTCGGGATTATTTTTTCAGAAGATTTCCCTTCTTCTAAAGAAGAAGTTTTTTCGGGGATACCAGAATGCAAAAGAAATGCCCGAATTGAGATAGGAAGAGATAGCCATTTAAATGGTTAAACTTTCCTATATTTGCATTATAACAGTATTATAATAATAAAATTATAATTATCTTTGCATTCTGATTATCAGAAAGATACAGGCTATTGAAATATAAAGAAAAAGAAGAATATGATACAGCAAGTAGAATTTTCATTGCGCCCGCTTCCTCGCGGATTTCACCTCGTAACCAATGAGGTGATGAGGAACTTGCCGGAGCTGCCTAAGACGGGGATACTGAATCTCTTCGTAAGACATACCAGTTGCGGATTGTCGCTGAACGAGAACTTCGACCCGGATGTGAGACATGATTTGAAGGGTATCTTCGAAAGACTGGTTCCGGATGGTGACCCAAGATACCTGCACCAGGATGAAGGACCTACGGATATGTCGGCGCATGCCAAATCGAGCATGGTGGGGGTATCGCTCACCATTCCTATAACCAATGGAAGATTGAATCTTGGTACCTGGCAGGGGATCTACCTCTGTGAATTCAGAGAGGGAGGCGGAAGCCGTCACCTCATCGCAACGATTATTGGGGAATAATTCTTAAATTCTTGATAAAAAAAACTTTAAGTCAAGAATTTAAGAATTTTCATTCTTGCCTGATGAATTACGCCATAAGCAAGAATTTCAGGAAGCCAGAGTTGACAACGTCAACTTTTCCGTAATTCTCATCCATTCATATCGTCACGAGAGTGAAAAAATTCTCTAATTCTTAAATTCTTGATAAAAAAAACTTTAAGTCAAGAATTTAAGAATTTAAGAATTTTCATTCTTGCCAGATGAATTATGCCATAAGCAAGAATTTCAGGAAGCCAGAGTTGACAACGTCAACTTTTCCGTAATTCTCATCCATTCATATCGTCACGAGAGTGAAAAAATTCTCTAATTCTTAAATTCTTGATAAAAAAAACTTTAAGTCAAGAATTTAAGAATTTAAGAATTTTCATTCTTGCCAGATGAATTATGCCATAAGCAAGA